>ONWI01000039.1 GCA_900321515.1 uncultured Eubacteriales bacterium
GATGATGATGTAGTCGGTGGCGCACTGGTAAAGCTCCGGGAGGTTGTGGCTGGAAATGAGAATCGTCATGCCCTTTTCGTCGCAGAGCCGTTTGATTAATTCTCTGATTTCCACCACACCGATGGGGTCAAGTCCGTTGATAGGTTCATCGAGAATGACCAGTTCGGGGTTGGTGAGCAGGGCAATTGCTATGCCGAGGCGCTGCTTCATTCCGAGAGAGAAGTCCTTTGCCTTCTTTTTGCCGGTGTTTGACAGACCGACGGTTTCGAGCAGCTTGTCTTCGATATCCGCGTCGGCTATGCCGTGCATTATGCGATGGAGGCGGAGGTTCTGCTTGGCTGTGAGATTGAGCACCAGACCGGGGGATTCGATCAGACAGCCAAGTCTGCCGCGCTCTTTGGAGATATCTCTGCCTCTCTTGCCGAAAAGTTCGATCTCGCCGGAGGTTGGGATCGACAGTCCGAGTATCTGACGCATGAGGGTGGTCTTGCCGGCTCCGTTAACGCCTATGAGTCCGTATATTCTGCCGCTTTCGAGCGAGATGCTTACGTTGCTGAGCACCTGAGTGCTGCCGTACTTCTTTGTGATATTTTCTGTCTTAAGAATTGTGGTTGCCATTTGGCTCACCGTCCCTTTCGTTTATCATGGCTATAGGTTAATCCTCAAAGGTTTAGAAAAGGTTAAGACAAGAGTGTTTATTTGTAAAGAAAACGACGAAGGCTATCTTCAATGACTTCCTTCGTCGTTGTGTATGATTATTTTAAAACGGGGATGTCTCGGTAAAATACGCGGAAAGCTCCTCCTGAGTGAGATTGAATCTTTTACAGAGCTGCTGCATTGCGATTTCCGGCTTCTGCTCGAGAAAGCTGCGCAGAGTATCCGGTCCGTTTTTCTTCCAGAAGGAGTAGGACGGATACTTCCAGCGCTCGTAGTTGAGCTTCATTTCGCCTTCGATCTGGTCTGCCAGTTTTTCCATAATGGGCACGGTTCTTTCAGGAGCGAATGTGTGGCGGATGTGCCAGCAGTAAAGTGTCAGAAAACGATCGCGAAAATCGGTGTTTTCCATCAGCTTGCGGATAATAGCGTTGTTTTTCTTGTCATATCCGTGACCCTCAGGATTAAGCATATTGGATTCGATAAAATTGAAGGTCTTTATATATTTTGTGGTGTACATGCACAGGTCAAAATCAAACGGTATCCATATCCATTTGCCGTCTTTCGCCTTGAAACATCTGATGTTGCCTGTATCCGGATTGTTAAAATATGTTTCCAGTATCCAGAAGTTAATTAGTGAATCAATATCCACTACCGAACAGATGTATTTATAGGTATCCGGGTCACGGAAATCGTTTTTTTCGCAGAATCTCGTCAACTCGTTGTATTCCTGCATCGAACCGTCCTGTGCGTAGCTTTGCGATTTAATCAGGTCAAAGTTCCCGCGTTCGATGCCGTAGTGATTCCGGATGTAGTCGTCGTTTATCGGTTCGCGAATATAATACAGCCCCCAATACTGAGCATCGACGTATAGCGCGCACGGCCGGTACTCCTGATAGTTTATTATATTCTGGTCCCGGAGGATGGCGGCGATTAATTCATCACGCATTTTGCCCTGAACCTGATCCTGCCCGCTCGGACGCAGCAGCAGAGAAGAAAACGTGGTCGGGGCGCTGTCGCTGTCCGGAAAAAAATTGTAGCTGACGCTGTTCTGACCGTAGATCTCGCGGAGAATCAGCTTTAAAGAACGCTGATTCATGGTGAGGGAATATTTGCCTATATGGCGTACACCGCAGTCAAATTCCACTGCTTTTTGGCAATCTTCGTCGAAAAACTCGACGTGGACCGGATATTCGGTAAAATTATCCTTGTTGTTGAGGATACCTTTGGATCCGATGAGCCCTCCGTATGGTCCGGAAACGCTGACTATAGGCAGTGAGTGCGGATTTTGGGTAAAGTACGTCTGTGTGATGCAGTCGCTTATCGCGAACCCCTGCTGTGCCGCGGCAGCACGGATGACGGTGTTTTCTCTTATGATAATCTCTTCCGTGTATACCGGCGAATTTACGTCGGGTTTACTTCCGTCAAGCGTGTAGTAGATAATGCATCCTTCCGGAGCGGAGAGCGCGACGGATGTTCCCTCGTCAACCAGACCGCTTTTTACGCTGAATGATGGAACGGGAGTATACGATTCAAAGTATTCCCCGGAATTTGCCTCCCCGGGAGTAGGATTTGCAAAAAAGACCCGGCGTGAAGTATCGTTTCCCACCCGTCCGCTCGACATATTGGAACGGCATTTTCCCGACGAAAAATCATCGCATATTTTGCCCGATGCGTCCTTCAGATAAAAGCGTTCGCCTCCGGCGCTGATTTTTATCGGGGCGTGCAGGTCTTTCGGACTGAATTTGGCAGTTCCGTCGCAGTAGACAAGCAGATATCTGCCGGACATGAGGGTTACTTCGGGAAAGGTAAAGAAAGCGTCTCCGGGAGTCTGCATGATGGCGTATCCCTTCAGATTGACATCCGAGTCTGTGGAATTGTATATTTCAATATAATCTTTTTTATAGGGGCTTTTTTTATTGCTGCTCGACGACATCACCTCGCTTATCAGCACTCCGTCGTTGATGTCGGGTCTGAGTCCGGCAGAGAGCTTGGTGGGCGGCGTGTCGTTCGGTCCTCCGGGAGTCGGACGGGCGAAGAAGCAGAGAGTTTTTTCATCCCTGACTCTGCCGCAGGAGATATTGTCCGGCATTTGCGGAATATCAACGCTGTCCGCAATGGTTCTGTCGGGAGCGAAGAGGAGCAGTTTTTCGTCAAGGGCGCTGAGCGAAAATCCGGTGTGCATCACGCCCTGTCTGTCCGTCCTGTTCTTTCCGTCGCAGAAAATCAGAAGATATCCGTTTGCGGGAAGTGCGGAGCCTTCCGGAAAAACGAAAGCATAAGGCTTTTTAGTGTCGTCTGTCAATGAATAACCTGAGAGATCAATTTCGCTGCCGGTTGTGTTTCGCAGTTCAACCCAGTCGCCGTAATCCCCTTCGCAGTCATATACAGTATATGTGTTTGAAGTCATAAACTCATTTATGACTATACCAGTCTCAGTCTGGGCAGTTCCGCCTTCATTAGGAGCGCCTGGGGTTGGTTTTTCCAGACGCATCGGCTTGCCGCCTATCAGTCCGTATGATTTATCCGGCTCACATTCCGGCACGGTCAGTGAAGAAACTCCGTGCTCATCGGAAAGACAGACGATTTCGCCCTTGCTTGCCGAGAGCTTGAAGTTTGTATGGAGAAAACCGCGTTCGTCAGTCATGTTCAGACCGGAACAGTATATGATCAGATAACCGTGAGCACGAATAGTCTGTCCGGAGAGAGAACACTTGTATGGCGTTTCCTGATCGTCAGAAAGATAGTATTTGTCAAGAGAATAATCCTTACCCGAGGGATTGTAAAGCTCTACCCAGTCGTAATATCTTCCGTCAAAGGCCTGGGCGCTTTCCGTGTTTGAGGAGAGAACCTCGTTTATGACAATGTCGGTCTGGGACACATAGGGCTGATCGACAATTGATTTTTCCTCTTCACCGCATGAGGCGAGAAGCAGCACAAGCGCGGCAACCAGTGGTATGAGCAGGGCGGATAATTTATTCCGGCGGTCAATAGCGATAGCTGCGGTCATATTATTGTATCATCTCCTCGAAAAAAAGAAACATCGCGGACATCCTATTTTTCATTATATCATATCAAATATTCCGTGTGTTGTCAAGTATGATGGTAAGCAGGGCAGGGAAATCAATTTTAAAAAAAGAAAGCGCGGAGCGCCGGAACTAGCGAGCGTGGGAGTCCAGGGGGTCTGGACCTCCTGGCGGGTCAAGGGCAGAGCCCATCGC
>ONWI01000145.1 GCA_900321515.1 uncultured Eubacteriales bacterium
CTTTCTCTGACGCTTTTTGGGCTGATATGTTCTTACCATTTGCGTTTCCCCCCTTTAAAGAAATTATACTAATGTATTATAACGCATTAATCCCCCTGATGTCAATAAAAAATTTTCGCGTGAACAGCTAATTTTACAATATTACAGCGTCTTAAACCGGGGCTTGTTTTCAACCTGTTGTGGAAAACTCGGTGTACAACCACAAAATATAATACTTCTATGACGTTTTAAACAAAAAGATAACCGAATTTTTTGACTTTTTTTAATTATATCGCTTATTTCAAACAGTTTATTTATATAAGTTTTGCACAAAACTTTAAAATACATTTCTCAAAATTCCTATGTTAAATTCTATTGTCGTAACGGCAAAATAATGATATAATAATCCCGGTAAAAAAATATATAATAGTAAAAATCAGAAAGGAATAAACACTGATCATGGAAATTACACAGCTTTGGGAAAATGTCTGCGACAAGCTCAAAGAGCAGGTCAATGACATTTTATTTAACGTCTGGATAATGCCTTTGGTGCCTTACGATCTTGTAAACGGAAATCAAATGATAATAATTGCTCCGTCACAGTTTCACAAAGACGTTATCATAGACCAGCACATAGGAGCCAAAATAGAAAAGGCCATATTCAACACAATCGGCTTTGAGGTAACCCTGAAAATTCTGGTAAAAGGGGAGGACATCCAAGCTGATCCCGAGCCAAACTCCGGAGAGGTCAGCTGGCACGACGCGATAGCAAACTACAGCAGCCGTGACGCCGCACCGGCACAGCCGGAACCTGAAAACATTCCTCAGGGGCAGATGTATTCTTCATCGGATAATTCATATTATGAATACACATTTGATACATTTATCGTCGGATCGTCAAACAAATTTGCTCACGCGGCAAGCCTGGCTGTCGCCGAAAATCCTGGCGGCGCATATAATCCTCTTTTCATATGGGGACCTTCGGGAATGGGCAAAACGCACCTTCTGTTTGCCATTCAGAACGCAGTACAGAATAAATTCCCCGAAAAGAAAGTAATGTACGTCAAGGGCGATCAGTTCACAAATGAACTTATAGAGGCTATCGGAAAGGGCAAACAGAATGAATTCCATCAGAAATACAGATTTACCGACGTTCTGATGGTTGACGACGTGCAGTTCATCAGCGGCAAGGTACAGACGCAGGAGGAATTTTTCCATACTTTCAACACTCTGCATCAGGAACATAAACAAATTATACTCACCAGCGACCGTCCTCCAAAGGAAATCCAGACTCTTGAAAGCCGTCTGCGCTCACGCTTTGAGATGGGACTGCTTGCCGACATACAGCCGCCTGAATTTGAAACGAGAATCGCCATAATCAAGCGCAAGGCAAAACAGTGCAATATGGAAATAAGTGACGAGATCGCCGAATTCATCGCGGAACGCCTTAAGTCAAACATACGCCAGTTAGAGGGCGTTGTCAAACGCATCAACGCGACATATCAGCTCGATAAGGAACTGCCGTCGCTGACAATGGCGCAGAACGCCATACGCGATGTAATGAACGATGTTCAGCCCACCCCCATCACCATTGAAAGAATAATAGAAGAGGTTGCGCGCACCTTTGAAGTTACCGCGGCAGACATCAAATCCCCCAAGCGTGCCGCACAGATTTCCCAGGCGAGACAGGTGGCAATGTATGTAGTGCGAGAGGTAACAAATCTCTCATATGAAGAAATCGGCAAGGAATTCGGGCGCGATCACTCCACTGCGATTTACGCAGTGCAGCAGGTAGACAGAAACATGAAAAACCGCTCCGATCTGCGCAACATGATAACCGATCTTATCAAGAACATAAAAGCCTCAGCACAATAAATATATGCGCTCTTTTCAAACTGAAATACTGATAAAAAAACAGCTCCGGGAACTAAGGAACTGTGCAGAAATAATGAATTCATTTAGCTCGTCAGAATGCCGAAGTACACTTTATTTTTTGGCAATAAACGACTGATTAAATTCTGCACAGTTCCTAAGGAAACTCTGATTCCAATTCCTCGGGGCTGTCTTTTTAATTTAACCCGGTGGAAACCATGTTTACAACCGGGTTAAAACTGTTGAAACACAGTTGATAACAGGGGAGCGGAAATCTTAGTTATTCCGGAGCATTCTACATGATTATTAACAATTGACGTTGAAAGGCGTTAGTAAACGTTGATTGTTTAATGATGTGTAAAACCTTTCTCACATAATTCAAGCATAATTCAACATTTGCCATACCCTGCAAATTCCTGAATTTCTGGGCAATCCAGGAATTTTTAACCGTTTCAACGCCCCCTACTACTGCTGCTGTACTTATAATATAATTATTATTATTATCATTCTTAAATTATGACTGCCCCGGCTCAAAAAAAATCCGGGTCTGATTTTCAACACAGACAGTTGAAAATCAGCGGCAGATTTATCCGGATATACTTCAGAATAAAAATCCGGATGATTTTTCAAATCTCTCTTGTATTCAGCTTAACAATAAGTTATAATTAAAGGTACACAACTAAAGAAAAAGGCATAAGCTCTTAACGAAAGGAACGATATTTTCATGAAAATAAAATGCAATCGCGAAATTCTCTCGGACGCAATAAATAAAGTATCAAGAGCCGTCGCGCTGCGTTCAACCATAGCCGCTCTGGAAGGAATTTATTTCCGGACGGAAGAATGTTCGCTTTATATATGCGGTTATAACCTTGAACTTGGCATATCAACCAAAATCCTCGCCAATGTTTACCAGGAAGGCAGTGTAGTACTTTCATCCAAGCTTTTCTGTGAAATAGTAAGAAAAATGCCCGGCGATGAGCTGGAAATCAACTGTTCAGAAAATCTCATCACTACCATCCGTTCATCTGAATCCGAATATTCAATCATAGGTATATCTGCTTCCGATTTTCCGGAGCTTCCTGTAATTGAGAGCGACCGCAGAATATCCATTTCCCAGGGAATGCTGAAGTCCATGATTGCACAGACCATTTTTGCCGTCAGTGACAACGATTCAAGACCCACATGCACAGGCTCTCTATTTGAAATAACCGAGGACAGACTGCGTATAGTCTCTGTTGACGGATTCCGTCTGGCTATGCGAACAGAGCCAATAACAGGATCTTTTGACATGTCATTTATTGTTCCTAAAAAGACACTGGAGGAAATTCTCAAGATACTTGAAGATGACTATGAAAAGCGCGCTGAAATCTGTGCAACCCGCCGCCACATCGAATTTTCAATAAACGGCTGCACAATTATTTCACGTCTGATAGAGGGCGAATTCCTCGATTACAACAACGCTATTCCCGTAAATAACGACAAAGAAGTCAAGGTCAGCACGCGGCGCATGATGGAAGCAAGCGAACGCATGGGACTTCTGATTAGCGACGCTATCAAAAGCCCGGTCAGGTGCGTTTTCGGCAATGACGAAATAAACTTCAGCTGCCGCACAGCAGTCGGCTCGGCAACCGACAGGCTTTCCGCACAGGCTCCAAACGAGCCTGTCGAGATAGGATTTAATAACCGCTATCTGATGGACGCTTTCAGAGCGGTTTCCACCGACGAAGTACGTCTTATCATAGGATCTCCGGTCAATCCGGTAAAGGTTCTGCCGCCGGAAGGGGAGAGTTTTCTTTTTCTCCTGTTGCCGGTGCGGCTTCAGAAAGACAACTGATTTTATACGTCAATAATATTCATTAATTAATAAAAAATACGGAGCTGATTTTGTGGAACACCGTATCATAGAAATATCGACTGAGTATATTAAATTGGACAGTTTGCTTAAATTTGCCGGAATTGCCGCGATCGGGGGAGAAGCAAAATTCATGGTTACATCAGGAGCTGTTCTGGTCAACGGCGAAGTCTGCACCATGCGCGGCAAAAAGATCCGTTCCGGCGACGTGGTGACAATTCCATGTGACAGCGTTGAATTGGAGATAAAGGGCGCGTGTCTATGATAGCCCGCAGAATATTCACTCAGAATTTTCGCAATCTGATTTCCGGCGACATTGAATTTGCCGACGGAGTCAACGTAATCAGCGGTGAGAACGGACAGGGAAAAACAAATCTTTTAGAAGCTCTTTGTCTTTTTACGGGCGTAAGGTCATTCAGAGGAGCTAAAAATGCGGAGTTCATAGCAAAGGGAGAGAAATATGCCCGTATGGAGCTGGATTTCTTTGCCGACAAGATGGAACAGAGCGCCAATCTCCTTATAACCGACAAGAAACAGGCGACACTCAATGGAGTGAAGCTGGCTGCGGCTACCGGATTCATAGGCCGATTTTGCGCTGTGGTTTTTTCGCCGGATAATATGAGTCTTGTCAAAGGCGGCTCAAACGAACGCCGGAGGTTTCTCGACGCGGCTCTTTCGCAGCAGTTTCCAACATATCCACGGCTTCTGGTGGAATACAACCGCATACTCGCGCAGCGCAACGCTTTTCTCAAAAAATCCGCCACTGCTTCCGGATTTGAATCCATGCTGGAAATCTGGGACGAAAATCTCTCCCAGACCGGCGCGAGAATATCAACCAGGCGGGCTGAATACGTTTCCCGGCTTGTCGGTAAGACTGCCGAGATATTTGACGGAATATCATCCGGCAGGGATATAATTAAACTGCGCTATTCGTGCAGCTATTTAAATCCCGAATCTGAGCGTGAAACAGCAGCCGCGCTCAAAAAACAGCTTGAAACGCACCGCGCATCCGATCTGTCTCAGGGCTGTACAAATTACGGCGCACACAGAGACGATCTGAACATAACGGTAAACGACATGGCAGCCCGTTCATATGCCTCTCAGGGGCAGAAGCGCTCCTGCGTGCTTGCTCTGAAGCTGGCTGAGGCTTCGCTTCTCGAAGAATCGGCAGGAGAGAGGCCAATTGCCGTTCTGGACGATGTAATGAGCGAGCTTGACGGTATGCGGCAGGATTATCTGCTGAACCATATGGACGGCTGGCAGGTGTTTATATCATGCTGCGATCCATATACGGTGAAGGGGCTGGACAAAGGTCGAATTATCGAAGTCGAGGGCGGAAGGTTCACTGTCAGGAAGAATGACTTCTGAATTGCACAAGGGAGTTTTAAAAAAATGTACCTGCATCTGGGAAACAATTATGTCATACCCGAAAGGGAGATCATAGGCATATTTGATATGGACAATACTACCATATCGAAGCATACACGCAACCTTCTCCGGCTTGCGGAGAAGAACGGCAGAGTTACGGCTGTAACCAACGATTTGCCAAAGAGTTTTGTGCTTTGCAGGGACGGCAGCGTTTATTTATGTCAGATTTCGCCCTCAGCGCTTGCAGGACGGGCGGAACAGGGATTAAGCATACAAGTTGATTAGCGTCATATTTTGAGCGTCAGAGCCAAAATATGACGCCTTTTTGATTATGTGTAAGGATCTGATCGGTTTTTTGTTTTGCATATAATTAGTATATTTATACTAATTATATGCAGAAAAATTTAAAAAATAAATATGGCATTTTTCTTCTCTTTGTGATATAATATTTTTGTATAGACAAATCACCGAAAGTCCGCGTTTTTCCACGCGTTGCACGCTGTCGGAGATAACAGAACAGGGAGGACGATACATTGGAAAATATGGAAAAAACCGAAAAAAATGAGATCGATTTTGAATCGGTCAGTACCGCTGTCGGAGCGGAGGCTTATGACGAAAATCAGATACAGGTTCTCGAGGGTCTGGAGGCAGTCAGAAAGCGCCCCGGTATGTATATCGGCACTACCGGTCCGAAGGGTCTGCACCACCTCGTCTACGAGATAGTCGATAACGCAATAGACGAGGCTCTTGCGGGCTATTGCGATCTTATAACCGTGGATATAGAGAAGGGCGATATAATCACCGTTACTGATAACGGACGCGGCATACCTGTAGGCATACAGCAGAAAACAGGACTCCCCGCAGTGGAAGTCGTTTTCACTATACTCCATGCCGGAGGCAAATTCGGAGGGAGCGGCTACAAGGTATCAGGAGGTCTGCACGGCGTCGGCGCATCCGTAGTCAACGCGCTTTCGGAATGGCTTGAGGTTGAGGTCAGCGACGGGGAACATGTATATTATCAGCGCTTCGAGCGCGGCAAAAAGACCTGCGATCTTCACATAATCGGCGACACCGATAAGAGAGGCACCAAAGTTCGTTTTAAGGCCGACCCGGAGATGTTCGTGGAAACCACGGTATATGACTTTGACGTGCTTCAGACACGCCTTAGGGAGCAGGCATTCCTCAATGCAGGCATACACATCAGGCTGTCCGACTTAAGAGGCGATGAACCGGTTACGGAGAGCTACTGCTATGAGGGCGGTATCCGTTCATTTGTTGAGTATATCCACAAAAAGAAGTCTGTCGAACTGCTTCACCCAGATGTGATGCATTTTGCATGCGTTTCAGCGGACGGCAACGCCACTGCTGAGGTCGCCATGCAGTACAATACCGAATACAACGAATTTACCCTGTCATTTGCCAATAACATTCGCACCGTTGACGGCGGCACGCACGAAGAGGGCTTCAAAAGAGCCCTGACAAGGGTCATGAACGACTATGCCCGCAGATTCGGCATACTCAAGGACAGTGACCGCAATTTCACCGGCGACGACGTTCGTGAAGGTCTCACCACCGTCATAAGCGTAAAGCTAAAGGAGGCTCAGTTTGAAGGACAGACTAAGGGCAAACTGGGCAACACCGAGATACGAAGCCTCGTTGACAGCCTTATTTCCGAAAAGCTGATGAATTATCTCGAGGAGAATCCCGCCGTTGCCAGGTCGATATTCAACAAAGCGCTTGAAGCATCACGCGCACGCGACGCAGCACGCAAGGCGCGCGATGCGGCACGCCGCAAGACCGCGTTTGACAACGCGTCGCTTCCGGGCAAGCTGGCAGACTGTTCCGACCGCGACGCTACGCACACCGAAATATATATCGTCGAGGGCGATTCCGCAGGCGGCTCCGCAAAGGGCGGCAGAGACAGACGCTTTCAGGCAATTCTTCCCCTTTGGGGCAAGATGCTCAACGTCGAGAAGGCGCGCATGGATAAAGTCTACGGCAATGACAAGCTGATGCCTGTTGTCACGGCTCTGGGATGCGGAATAGGCGACGAATTCGACATAAACAAGCTGCGCTACGGCAAGGTGATAATCATGGCTGATGCCGATGTGGACGGTTCACATATACGCACGCTGCTGCTGACGTTTTTCTTCAGATTCATGCGCCCGCTCATTGAGAACGGCAATATCTGCATTGCGCAGCCTCCGCTTTACCGCATAACCCGCAAAAAGGTGGAAATGGACGCCTACAGCGAAGAAGACAAGGATCGCATTGTCCGCGAGCTTGGCGGCACTGCTACCGTCAAAAAGGTAACCGAGGAAGGCGACACCGAAGGAGCTCTGCATTACAAGATAACCAAGAAAGACGCACATATGTATGCGTACAGCGATGAGGAACGCGACCGCATACTTGCCGAGATAGGCGGTTCCGAGGATGTGCAGCGTTATAAAGGTCTCGGTGAGATGGACAGTGAACAGCTCTGGGAGACAACCATGAATCCGGCTACCCGCATTATGATTCGTGTTACGCTGGACGACGCGAGGGCAGCTGACGAAACATTTTCTATACTAATGGGCGACAAGGTAGAGCCTCGCCGTGAATTCATCGAACAGAACGCGAAGTATGTCAAGAATCTCGATGTGTAATTATCCGTGCTGTGCAAATTAAGGCGTAAATAATTTTGAACAGGTAAAAAAATGCTATTCCACACCCAATAATTCCCATAATTATCAGGTATTTGACACTTTCGAGTGGAAAAATCCGCAAAAGCTGTGGAAAACACTGTGGAAAAGGTTGATAACTCGTTGTAATATCAAAATAATCCAGTTTTAATATTACTAAATGTATGATTTAAAACTTCAATTACAATATGTTTTAACAAATTCAACCGAGTTTTCCACAATAGCATGTTGAATTAAAGTGAATTCGCGGGGAAAATCTTTCAGCTATTGAAAAATAAGTGGAAACATGTGGTGTAATAACCTGATTATTACAATCAGTAACATTGAGTACGCGTTCGGTTTTCAACAACAGGAGAATATCCGACGCAACCGCTTTATACGTTTTATACAATCAATACCTGCTCACAGATTTATGATTACAAATTAAAAATATTCAAGGAGTTTTTGCCAATGGAATATGAGGGACATGAAAACCAAAAGATAGTAGAGGTTGATATTAATCACGAGATGAAGAATTCATTTCTCGCATACTCGATGTCTGTCATTGTGCAGAGAGCGCTGCCCGACGTGCGCGACGGACTCAAGCCCGTACATCGGCGTATTCTGTATACCATGTACGAGGACGGTCTATATCCGGAACGGGCATATAAGAAGTGCGCCACAACCGTAGGCGCGGTTCTCGGCCGATATCATCCTCATGGTGACGCCTCCGTGTATGACGCCCTGGTCCGTCTGGCACAGGATTTCTCAATGAGATATATGCTTGTGGACGGACACGGAAACTTCGGTTCTGTTGACGGCGACCCTCCAGCCGCCTACCGTTATACAGAGGCTAAGATGAGCAAAATTTCAATGGAAATGCTTACTGATATTGACAAGGAAACTGTAGATTTCACAAATAACTTCGATGATTCGCATCAGGAACCCACCGTGCTGCCATCACGCTATCCGAATCTGCTTGTCAACGGCTCCACCGGCATAGCAGTCGGCATGGCAACCAATATCGCTCCGCACAATCTGAGAGAGACGATAGACGCGGTGTGTATGCTGCTGAAAAATCCCGACGCGACGCTCGATGAGCTTATGGAATGCATCAAGGGACCCGATTTCCCGACCGGAGGCATTATCATGGGACGGTCAGGCATTCGCGCGGCTTATGCCACGGGGCGCGGCAAGATAACCGTGCGCGCCAAGGCTGAAATTGTGGAACGCCCGAACGGACGCTATCAGATAGTTGTAACCGAACTGCCGTACCAGGTCAACAAAGCCCGCCTTATCGAGAGCATAAGCGACCTTGTAAAGGAAAAGAAACTGGAGGGCATAAGCAACTGCGACGACCATTCTGACCGTGAGGGTATGCGCATTACCATCGACGTAAAGCGCGACGCTTCACCAAATGTAGTGCTGAATAATCTTTTTAAGAATACACAGATGCAGATTACATTCGGCGCCATCCACCTTGCGATTGTTGACGGAGTGCCCAGGACGCTCACACTTAAGCAGATGCTTGAATACTACATTAAGCACCAGCTGGAGGTCATTCTGCGCCGCACGATATTTGACCTCAAAAAGGCGAAGGAACGCGCTCACATACTCGAAGCCCTGAAGGTTGCGCTTGACTTTATTGATGAAGTAATAGCCATTCTGCGTTCGTCCAAGAATATTCCCGAAGGCAAGCAGAGATTGATGGACCGCTTCGGATTTGACGAGGTGCAGGCCCAGGCTATAGTTCAGATGCGTCTGGCACAGCTGACAGGCATGGAGAAGGAAAAGCTGGAAGCCGAACTGAAGGCGCTTCTGGAAAAGATCGAGGACTGCAACGACATAATAGCCCGCGAGGAACGCCGACGCGAAATAATCATAGAGGAATCGCAGGAGATAGCGCGTAAATTCGGCGACGAGCGCAGAACAGCCATCGAAACCGTTTCGGGTGAAATGGACATTGAGGACCTGATTAAGGAAGAGGACTGTGTGATAACCTTTACCGCGTTCGGATATGTGAAACGTCAGAAACTGGATACCTATCAGCTGCAGCACAGAGGCGGCAGGGGCGTTAGCGGCATGGCGCGGCGTGAAGAGGACGTACCGACAGAGATGTTTATAACATCCACTCATGATTACGTCATGTTTTTCTCCGACCGCGGAAGGGTCTACAGACTCAAAGGGTACGAGATTCCCGAAGGTTCACGTTCTTCAAAGGGCATTAATATAGTAAACCTGCTCCCGCTTGAAGGAGACGAGAAAATTACAGAGATGATCCGCGTTCTGAAAAAGTATGAGCACGAGATGTATCTTGTGATGGTGACAAAGAACGGTCTTATCAAGCGCACGGCACTGAGCGAATTCGGAAATATTCGCAAGAAGGGACTTATAGCCCTTAGTCTTCGCGACGACGATTCGCTTGTATGGACGCGTCTGACAAACGGCAGCAATGAGCTGCTTGTCGCCACAAAGGGAGGGTATTCCATACGCTTCAATGAAAACGACGTGAGAGCTATGGGACGCGGCGCGGCAGGTGTCCATGCCATCAGACTGCGCGACGGCGACGAGGTAATTGGAATGTCAACCCTTCGCGAGGGGGGCAGAGTTCTGACGGTGAGCGAAACCGGCTACGGCAGACTTACTCCCATTTCTGACTACCGTTTGCAGAGCAGGGGCGGAATGGGAATAAAGAATTACCGCTCCGAAAACGGAAATGTTGCCGCTATCCGAGTCGTTGACAATGATGACGACGTTATCATAATCAACAGTTCAGGCGTAATAATTCGTATTGCTGTCAACGAGATAAGAGAATGTGCGAGACCGAGCAAGGGCGTGCGCGTTATGAAGATAGAAGACGGCGGCAAGGTAGTTGCCTTAGCGCGTGTAAAGCACGAAGAAGGAGAAGAAACCGACGCGGTAGACAATACCGTTGAGGAAGAACCGTCGCAGTCAGAGGAAAACGAAGCAGAAGAATAAATAATTAAAAAAGCACTGTGGGATTAGAACCGCAGTGCTTTTTGCGCGTTATAGGCTCTATAATAAAAGTAAGCCGGATAATAACAATTATGCAAAATTAAAAAAAAATTCATAAAAAATCATATAATAGCTATTGACAATCAAATGAACCTGTAATATAATCAAATTAATTTAAGCGATAATCAAGTAAACTTGAAGGTGAATCGAATGACTTCTGATAAAAATAGCAGGCAGGAGCTGATAGATTTTGAAGCCATACGTCCGGCGTTTGCTGTGACAGGGGGACTGATGTTATCCCAAGTGGTAGAGATGACCGGTTTAGGCGGCTCCACCATACAGAATTGGATCAAGCGAGGCTGGATAATGTCTCCCGTTGACAAGAAATACAGCGAGCGTCAGGTCGCGCGTATTCTGATAATAGATATGCTGCGCAAATCAATGCAGCTTGAAAATATCCTCAGGCTGATGGAATGTGTCAACGGTGATGTGGAAGATCAGTCAGACGACATCATAAAGGACGCCGATCTATACATATATATATATAACATCATCAAGCGCATTGAACCTCTTGAAAAATTTACTCTCGACCGGCTCGACGGCGTTATCGACGACGAGATCAAGGATTATCACGGCGCGGGCGAAGGATATACCGGACATGTAAGCGACGCGACAAAGCGGCTGCACGACGCGCTGAAGATAATCATGCTTACCTATATGAGCAGCGAGCTTAGAAAGCGCGCGGAGTCGGAACTTGAGAAAATGTGAAAAAGGATGAAATATCATGGATATTCTTATGATTGCAAGTATTATTATCATGTTGGTAGTTATCATTATATTAATTTTGGCACTCAGATATTATCAAAGGGTCAGAGTAAATACAGGATACAAGCCAGGGAAATTCTATAGAAGGGGCAAACACATGGGAGTATTTATCGGAAATCATCATATGAAAGAGATCGGAGCGGAAGAAGAATCCCGTGTCCGTAAAGATCCGGATGAAAAAATGTTTATTTATCCCGATTCTGAAAGTGGAAATTAACAGCTGGTTTAAAAAGAGTATCAGCAAGGGGACAGGTTCTAAAAGAAAAGAGTATCAAAAAAGGGACAGATTTTCAGGAAAAGGGTATCAAAAAGGGAATAGAAAATTATAATTGAAAGGGTCTGGAAAAATGAGAACATGTATACGTTGCGGAGCAGAGATGATAGAGAGCGGTCATATTACTGGCGCGGGGTTCAAGCTTAGCGACAGGGAATTCAGGACATATCCAATCAAGACTGCTATCTGCCCGAAATGCCATGAAGTTTCCCTCTACATAGAGGATCAGGAATATGACAGAATGACGGGTAAGGCTCTCATCGAGAGAAAAATATAAGAGCCTGCTGAGTATCTTTTCACGCACGGCTTGCTTGCGAAACTCCGCACACGCGGAGATACCTAATGCAGCAAAATTGAAAAAAGGGGTGCATATATAATGAAAGAATGGTTTATGACAGACCCTCTGAGGTCTGTTCTGTTATGCGTAGCAGTACCGGCTACAGTAATAATGATATTGCAGACGGTCATGATCTTCATAGGTATGGCAGGTCATTCAGATGTTGATATGCCTGACGACAACGGAATAGACGGCGTATTCGGCAGCGATTCTCCCGACGCTCCCGACGTGCATCTTGGTGATTCCGGACTGCGTATTTTTACGGTGCGCGGAATGGTTGCGTTTTTTGCCGTGGGCGGATGGGCAGGTCTTTCGGCTCTGTCGCTCAGCGGAAGTACCTCGGCTGCCATAGTCACTGCATTCATTGCGGGAACGCTCGCGCTGCTGCTGGTGGCGTGGTTTTTCAAATGGGCGGCTTCGCTGAATGAAAACGGCACATTGCAGATGGAAAGCGCAGTCGGCAAGGTTGGGGAGGTCTACATAACGGTTCCGTCCGGAATGAGCGGCACCGGGAAGGTGAATGTCATAATTCAGGGAAGGCTCACCGAAGCCGAAGCTATGACAGAATGCGATCGTCCGCTGAAATACGGCGAGCCTGTGCAGATTGTCGGAATGGCGGTCGGAAATACTTTGAAAGTCAAGCCGATGAAAGACGAAAAATAAGGAATTTTTTGAAGGAGATCCATAACATGTCTGATGATAAGAACATAAAGAATCAAAACGAAAACCAGAACAAAGAAAAAGAGAAACAGGGCGAAAGCAACAGCGGCATTGCTCTCGGAATGTGTTTCGGTGTCGCGTTTGGTACGGCGTTTGGACAACTTTTGTTTCATAATATGGCACTTGGTATATGTTTCGGTCTTGCAATAGGCGTTGGCTTGGGTTCAGCTTACGACGCATTAAAGAGCAAGAACAAAACCGACGATGAAAAGACAGGAAATGAAGCGGCTGATCAGAATGCATCCGAGTTGGAGCAGGAGGAAAAGCAGCCTGAAAGCGGTGAGTGATTTTGCAAAACAGAGTACATTCTATACAGATGACAAAATGTCCCTTCTGCGGCGGCACTGAGTTTGTCGAAGGCTATCAGGACGGATACGGAGCCATCACAGGCAATCAGAGCATATTATTAAGTCAGGCTTTGCACCATGTCATCTGCCGCAATTGCGGCAGCGTGGTTCACAGCTATGTCGATAATCCGGAAAAGCTGCTGAAAAGGAGCAATCGTAGATAATTTTTTTTTCGGCCATATTGTTAATTTCTCTACGATATGATATAATCATTTTTGGTAAATATAAAAATATCGGAGGAATGTCAAGTGAAATTATCATTAATAAAGGCACGTTTTATCAAAGCTCTTCTTATTGCGGCTTCGGTTGCGGCAATCGGCTTGATAGCAGGATGTACATCAGGGTTTGCCGAGCCTTTTGATATAAGCAATATCTATTTTAATTATACTACGGTAAGCGAAAGTGACGGAGAATACATTATAATAACCAAGCATATTGCTTCACAGTCCGATGTAAGGATTCCTGATACCATATACGGCATTCCGGTCAGAGAAATTGCAGATTCGGTTTTTGCCGAAGACAATCAGATCAAGTCGGTCAAGTTCGGAAAAAATATGCGACGGATTGGCAGCAACGCCTTCGGAAAATGTCAGAATCTACAGAGTATCACTTTCAACGTCAGCATGAGCGATATCGGAGAATATGCCTTTCAGGAGTGCGGTTCACTGCAATCGGTGGCGCTTCCGGAACATCTGGAATCACTGGGACGTGGAGCCTTCTATGGTTGCAGAACCCTTAGTGAAATATCCGTTCCGCAGAATATAAAAAATATAGGCGGCAGGGCATTCGGAGAAACTGAATGGCTGAGAGCCTTCTCAAATGATAATTATGTAACTGTAGGCGACGGAATACTTATTGCTTACAACGGCAATAAGACCGAGATCAAACTGCCGAAAAATATCAAACAGATTTCCGGCGCATTCGCGGGAAACACATCATTGGAAAAAGTGACTCTGAGAAGCGATATTACGGTGATAGGCGATATGGCATTTATGGGCTGCGGTTCGCTCAAAGAGATCAATATCCCCTCAACTGTTACTGATATAGGCAGCAACGCATTTTATGGATGCAAATCTGTCAAAAAGCTGATTATTCCTGAAAGAGTTCAATATATCGGTGAAAACGCGTTTGCGGAATGCCGCGCGGCGTTATTTGTAAAGGAAGGTTCCAGCGCTGAGAAGTACTGCGCGGAGAACAGGCTGGACTGCTTCTCAATCAAGTAATCAGTGTTTGCTGGTAAAATAGCTGAAAAATTCCAAACTGTAATATATATAGTTAGTATTTCAAAATGTATTAGTCACTGATAAACAGATAATTAGATTCTGTTTTAATAAATTTTTTCTTATGAAAAGGAGTAATGAATTATGCCATCAGAAGTATTGATTACGCTTGCAGTAATTGCACTGCTGATTTTCAGCATGTTTGCGGTTGTGTTGTCCAGATACCGCAAGTGTCCGTCGGACAAGATTATGGTTATCTACGGTAAGGTAGGCAACGACAAGAACGGCGAGAGTATGTCGTCCAAGTGTATTCACGGCGGCGCTGCGTTCGTGTGGCCGGTCATTCAGGACTATCAGTACCTTGACCTCACGCCAATATCCATCAATGTCGATCTTACCAACGCTCTTTCGCGTCAGAATATCCGTATTGACGTACCTTCACGTTTTACGGTAGGTATTTCCACCGAGCCGGGCATCATGCAGAATGCAGCCGAGCGTCTGCTCGGTCTTCGCCTGAGCGAAATACAGGAGCTTGCCAAGGATATCATCTTCGGTCAGCTGCGTCTGGTCATCGCTACAATGGAAATTGAGGAGATCAACACCGACCGCGACAAGTTCCTTGAAGCGGTAAGCCACAACGTCGAGAGCGAGCTTAAAAAGATAGGTCTGCGCCTCATTAACGTGAATGTCACGGATATTACCGATGAATCCGGTTACATCGAGGCGCTCGGTAAGGAAGCCGCCGCACGCGCAATCAATGACGCGAAGATCAGCGTCGCCCAGAAGAACCGCGACGGTTCTATCGGTCAGGCAAACGCACAGAAGGATGAAAGAATCAATGTTTCGAGTGCCAATGCCGCCGCCATCAACGGTGAAAACGAGGCAAAGGCAGCCATAGCTCAATCCGACGCCACACGCCGTGAACGCGAGGCAGAAGCTGCCAGACGTGCCGTGGCAGCCGAGAATGTCGCGAAGGCAAAAGCACTTGAGGAATCCTACATTGCCGAGAAGCAGGCAGAAGAATCCCGTGCTGCCAGAGAACTGGCAACTCAGAAAGCCGATATCATCGTTAAAGCCGAAATCGAAAAGCAGCGCGTAGAAATAGAAGCCGAAGCTGAAGCGGAAATGATCCGCCGCAAAGCAAAGGGTGAAGCTGACGCTATCTATGCAAAGATGGAAGCACAGGCAAGAGGTATGCAGGAAATTCTGACCAAGCAGGCAGCCGGTTTCGCTCAGATAGTCGCAGCGGCAGGCGGAAGCTCCGAGGATGCCGTACAGCTTATTCTTGCGGATAAAATGGAAGATCTGGTCAAGACTCAGGTTGAAGCCGTCAAGGATATCAAGATTGACAAGGTTACCGTCTGGGACAGCGGCAGCAAGGAGGGCGGCAAGACCTCTACAGCCAATTTCATCAGCGGACTTATGCAGTCTGTTCCTCCGCTCAGCGAGACATTCAAGATGGCTGGCATGAAGGTGCCGAAGATGCTGGGTACAGACATTAACGACGTTTCGTCGAACGGTGGCAATGATTTGAATAAATAATCATTTGAAGATATTCAGAAAAGCGCCGGATAATAAAATAGTATAATCCGCCCGGGTTTTCAACATTTGTTCAAGAATTGTTGAAAACCCGGGCTTATTGCATTACATAAACCGTTAAATGGGAAAAGAAATTTACTTTATAGCGTTGAAATTCAGTAGTCTATCTGTTATAATTAAAAAATATTGTGATAGTTCTGATGTGATTGTGGAAAAAATAAAGGGGAATCAATATGAAAATGTGTGGTCTCAAAAGAACGCTCTTAACATTTTCGGCTCTGACAACGGCAGTTATTATGCTTATGTTGTGTGTTGCATGTTCGTACCAAAAAGGAACCAAACATGATACGGAAGATGATACTAAGGAAGAAAGAATATTTCTTATAACAGACGACACACCTAATTGCAGCATGATAATTTCAGATGAGGTTTTTAAATATATCAATAAAGATGACGATTATTCATATATACTCGATATGATGAACGACTACTTCAATGTCGTTATTAACGAGGAAATAGAGCCTAATGTTGTCTATATCAAAGCTGTGAGTGAAAAGATTGACGCAGAGGTAAGACTTGCGGAAGTTTATGAATCATCAAACAAAGCGTCACTTTTGATTCAGATAGCGGAAGCAGGCAGATCTATATTTAATGAATACAATTTCGACATGATAAAGGAAAAAGAAGAGCAGCCTGAAAATACTGACAATGAATTGTATAATGAAATGAAGTCAAGTCTTAAGCTGATAGCGAATAAAGGTTCTGTTTACAGCGTAAAGGCAATCAAGGATGAATTTAAAGAAAAAACCAGACATATATACAAAACGTCGGATAAAATAACATCCGGAAAAAAAATATCTCACTTAAAGTACAATGATTATTATATTGATATCAACGACGAGGGCGATATTTCAATTGTATGCGGCTCTGAGGATACGGTCATAACCGCGTTAGATTACTTTCTTACTGAATATATAGAAATGGGAACTTCCGGAGAGGGAGATTATTTCATAGAAATTCCGGATTCAAAGGTTCATGTAGGTCATTATCTGAGCGACACAATTGCAAATGTTCCTGTTGAAGATTTCGCGATTGTATATTATTG
This sequence comes from uncultured Eubacteriales bacterium, assembly GCA_900321515.1. GTDB lineage: Bacteria > Bacillota > Clostridia > Oscillospirales > Acutalibacteraceae > RUG762. The sequence continues at coordinate 17,075 of ONWI01000145.1, forward strand.
CAACGACACATATTATGACAGCCGTGATAACGCAAAATATCTCAAGGAATATTTCATAAAAAACTTTGGTGTGGATTTGATCATAAAGGATACTGACTGTTCAAATGAGGAAAACAATAAAAAAATAAAGAATAAAATAGTCATAGGAAAATCGCAGCTTGTGCTGAGCGAGAAGTATTACAGCGAAAAATTGGATGTGATGGATTATCAGATATTGCAGCAGGGAAATAATCTTTACATAATGGGCGGCTCTGATATGTCTATCAAATATGCAATAGACTATTTGATAAATGAGTTTTTCTCAAAGGAAATACCTATTCCGAACGGCTATATTAACACCGGAAGTATCTATGGTGAAAATATATTCCCGAAATACGGAGAATCAAACCTGCGAATAATGTCCAACAATGTCTGGTATAACAAAAAAGGAAATACATGGTACGGTACCGGACTTGATTCCTCAAACCAGACCAGATATAAAGAAATAGCAAAGGTCTATCTGGCATATACTCCCGACGTAATCTCATTTCAAGAGCTTTTTCCAAGTACAAACTGTTCCGATTTCATGCTGAAGGAAATAAACAAGGGGGGAAGAAACTACCAGTATGTTGACGGCGCCAGAGAATTTTTTGTTGTCAGAAATCACACACCGATAATATACAATACCGAGACACTCGATCTGATAGAATCCGGTGCGCATGTTTTTCCCTACGGATCAAATTCAGGGACAAAATCATATACATGGGCGTACTTCAAGGAAAAAAAGACCGGATATAATTTTATAGTATTCTCAACGCATCTGTGGTGGATGAAAGAATCCGCCAAAGCCGGCAGTACGCAATTGCGCAAGGATCAGATGACCGAGATCTGCAAGAAGGCAAATGAACTGATAAAGAAATATGGCTGCTCATGTTATGTTATGGGCGACTTCAACTGTAAGACTTCGGCAGAAGAATTTACCGTGATGAATAAGTATAAATTCTTGGATTGTCATGATATCGCCACTGAATTTTCCAGCAATTCCAGCGGCAGATATATCTGCAAAACGACGTCATTCAGCTATAAGCCGAGCGCCGGCACATACAAAAAGAACGGCATAGATCATATTTTGGTCAAGAATCTTAAAAAGGCAAGGGTGCTGTCGTATAATTACGCGCTGCCCAACTTCTTTGGAAGACTCTCGGATCACGCTCCGGTGTATATTGACATAAAGACGCGGGCGTCTGAGTGACCGTAATATAAAATATTTAAAAGCGGAAACCGTATCACATTTAATCAGTGATCGGTTTTTGTTTTATCTTTCAAAAATTCAGGTGTAACACTGTCTACAATATTACTTTTTTTTTGGTCAATTAGCTGAATATTACCTGTTTATGCTTAGTTGATGTTGACAAAGTATTTTTGCTGAGGTATAATTTTTTAAATAGTATTTTTTCGGACAAGCGTATATTATGCGAGCCGGAGCCAATCTTTAAGGTTAACCGAAAGGAAGGTTGTTCGTATGCTTAACACCAATTATGAGACAAAGTTTGTCAAGGAAGGCCTTACATTTGACGATGTTCTGCTCATCCCCGCGCACAGCGAGGTGGAGCCGAAGTTTGTCAATCTTACTACAAATCTCACAAGAAAGCTCAAGCTTAACATCCCTATCATGACCTCGGCGATGGACACCGTTACCGAGACACGCATGGCAATTGCCATTGCCCGTGAAGGCGGTATAGGCATAATTCATAAGAATATGTCGATAGAGCAGCAGGTAGATCAGGTTGATCGCGTCAAGAGAAGTGAAAACGGCGTTATCGACAATCCCTTCCATTTAGGTCCGGACAATCTTGTTGGAGAAGCAAATGTGCTCATGGGCAAGTATAAGATAAGCGGCGTACCGATCTGCGACGAGGATGGCAGACTTGTCGGTATCATAACAAACCGCGACCTTAGATTCATGAATGAGCAGGACTTCTCTCAGCCCATCAGAAACTTCATGACCCACGAGAATTTAATCACCGCTCCCGTTGGTACCACGCTTGATACCGCACAGGAGATACTCAAGCAGCACCGCATAGAGAAGCTGCCTATTGTTGACGAGAACAATATTCTCAGAGGTCTTATCACTATCAAGGATATAGAAAAATCACTTCAATATCCGAATTCAGCGCGTGACAAGGCGGGCAGACTTGTTGTAGGCGCCGCAATAGGCAATACTCCGGATGTGATTGAGCGAGCAGGAATGCTTATTGATGCCGGAGTTGACGTGCTGGCGCTTGATTCGGCACACGGTCATCACATAGGCATTATCAACTGCGTCAAGAAGATAAAGGCGAAATATCCGGATGTCGATCTCATTGCCGGTAACGTTGCCACAGCAGCCGCTGCCGAGGAACTTATCCTCGCGGGTGCCGACGCCATAAAGGTCGGTATAGGCCCCGGCTCTATTTGCACCACAAGAATTGTTGCAGGAATCGGCGTTCCGCAGGTAACCGCAATATACGACGTTGCTTGTCTCTGTGACAAGTACGGCATTCCGGTTATTGCCGACGGCGGTATAAAATATTCCGGCGATATTGTCAAGGCTCTCGCTGCCGGCGGCAATGTTGTCATGGTCGGTTCGCTTGTCGCAGGCTGTGAGGAATCACCGAGTGACACTGAGATATATCAGGGCAGACAGTTCAAAGTCTACAGAGGAATGGGTTCTCTCGCTGCAATGGGCAAAGGTTCAAGCGACAGATACTTCCAGACCGGTCAGAAGAAGCTGGTTCCCGAAGGAGTAGAGGGCAGAGTTCCCTATAAGGGAGTGCTTGCCGACACCATATTCCAGATGATGGGCGGCTTGAGAAGCGGCATGGGATATTGCGGCTGCAAGACTATCGAAGATCTCCACCGCAAAGCGCAATTTATCAGAATAACCGGCGCTGGACTCAAAGAGAGTCACCCGCACGACATTTCAATTACCAAGGAAGCACCGAATTATTCAAGTAATTTATAATGCATGTGGTTTACTGATTAATCTCATTAATAATTATTCCTGATTGTAATTTTTGAAATAAATATTACATAATATACACCCTGACCTCTGCTTTGTCATAATCAGCGGTCAGGTTTTTTTATCATTCCGCGCGAATAAAATTATTGATTCCATGGACTGATATGTGATTATTTGCAACGATGCAACATTCGTATGAATGTATATGTTGAATTGACGTGTGTATTTTTTGATATTTATTCATTTTTGCCATGCGACTATTGACAATAATTAATCTGTGATGTAAAATATTGTCAGAACAAGTAAACATGACCCGCAGGGGTGCTGTAATATGTATGGCTGAGACAGCGCATTGGTGTGCTGAACCCTTATACCTGATACGGATAATGCCGTCGTAGGAAGTTAATTAAGTGTATTTTGGAATTGTGCCTTGATTTTTTCATTGCTCAGTTATCAATTGACGAATTGAACACTTCCACGGCTTGAAAAATAAACAGCCGGCGGGAGTGTTTATTGCTCTGAAATATTTTTCGCAGGAGGTTGTTTCATTATGAAAGTGAACAACAAATCATTCAAGCTGGTTTTCAGCGCGTTGATGGTAGCACTCTCCGTTGTGCTGAGCTTCTTCAAGATCGAGTTCTTATACGGCGGGTCCATCACAATTTTCAGCATGGTGCCTCTGGTGCTTGTGGCTCAGATGTACGGAGTTCCGTGGGGCATTCTCACGGGCATTGTCTACGGACTTATCCAGATGGTAATGGGTCTGAAGAATTTCAGTTATGTGACCGGAATCGAGTCATACGCGATTGTCGCCTCCATGGATTACATTGTTGCGTTCGGTATGATCGGATTTGCCGGCATAACCCGTAAGATCAAGAATCGCGCGGTTGCCGCCTCTCTCGGCGCAATGATAGCCTGTATTCTGCGCTTTTTATGCCACTTTATTTCGGGCGTAACTGTGTGGAAGGCTTTTTCATGGGACGAAGCGCCGTCGTTTATTTCTGAGCGTATGCTCCAGCCGGATATGCTGCCATATACTTATTCTCTCTTCTACAACGGCGGATATATGTTCCCGGAGTTGATTCTCACCGTGTTCGGCAGCGCCATTCTCTGCACGATTGTTTTTGAGGCATTCAAGATCGACGTTAGCCAGACCAAGAAGCTTCAGGCTACAGCCGAAGCAAATCTTGAGGATACCAAGACCGAGGACTGATCGTTTTTGTGATTTACTTTGTAAAATAAGTAAATAATAATTATTATAAACACCGCTTTTTTCCGTATAAGGCAGAAAAACGGTGTTTTTTTATTTCATATTTTAAATATGTAGATTTATTAAAAAGTATATGATATAATTAATTTGAGATAAAGTCTGCATTATTTGCGTTGTTAATGGGAGGAAGTCAGTTGAAATATTTAGGAGAATTCTTATCCTATATACTATTCGCGGTGTTTGCTCAAAACCTGCTGCTTGGCAGGGCGATTGGCATGAGCGACATTATCAACGCGATGAATCACAGGCGGTCGCTTCCGAAGCTGCTGCTTGCAGTGGGGTGCTGGTCTGCCGCAGGTATGATGCTGATGTGGCTTTTATCGAGGTTTGTTACCGACATGGACGGCTATATTCTTTTTGCCCTGATGTATTCGCTCAGTTGTGCGGCGTTGTATTTTCAGACAGACCGTGCTCTTGCGCGATTAAGTCCGGAGGCTTATGACAAATGGAGCGGTATTCTGCCCCATGCGCTGATTAATTCGATTGTCATTGGTGCGCCCCTTTCCGCGCTTTCCGCCGGAATACCCAATTGGTATTCCGCTCTTGGCTGCGGGATTGGATGTGCGCTCGGTCTCGGAATTGGTGTGATAATTATCAAGAATGGCATGGCTATTCTTGACAGACCAGACATACCAAAGGCGTTTGCCGGCGTACCGATTATGCTGATCTACATCGGAATAATATCACTTGGCTTCTGTTCGTTTTTATGATATAATGCGTAATACAAATCTTATATATTACAAATTGGAATATTGAGGATGAATAATAACTAATTCAAAAGGACGGTAATTGACATGCAGTGGATAGAGACAAATATTTACACCACAACCGATGGAATTGAACCGCTTTGCGGCAGACTGTACGCGGTTGGTCTGAACGGCGTACAGATAAAGGATGCGGCGGATTTTAACGATTTCATTGAGAATGAGACACAGTACTGGGATTACATTGATGAATCTCTCGAACCGCTCAAGACCTGCGAAACATGTGTCACGGTATATCTGACAGATGACACGGACGGAAGGGAACTGCTCTCGCATATTCGCGGCACTGTGGCGGAACTGAAGTCACTTGATACCGAAGGAAAATTCGGCAGACTTGAAATAGAATTGAGCGGAATAAACGAGGAGGATTGGGCAAATAATTGGAAGAAATATTACAAACCGTTTAACTTAGGCAAAAAATTACTTATTAAACCGGAGTGGGAAGAGCTTGACGCAGCCAGTATGAATGACAAGGTTGTATTGAGTATGAACCCTGGTCATCTCTTCGGGACAGGCACTCACCACTCGACGCAGCTCTGTATGATCGAACTGGAAAAATATGTGCATAGTGGAGACAGAGTGCTTGATTTAGGATGCGGGAGCGGCATTCTTTCGATACTGTCGCTGCTGCTTGGGGCTGAGAGCGCGGTTGCGGTGGATATTGATCCGGCGGCTCCGGTTACCGCGATGGAGAATTTAGCCATGAACGGCATATCTCCTGAACGATACAGCGTGCTGGTTGGCAACGTCATTGATGACGAGGCTCTCAGGGAAAAAATAGGCGGGGATTATGACGTGGTTGTCGCAAACATCGTGGCAGACGTTATCATAGCAATGAGCCGCACGGCATATTCGCAGACACGGAATGGCGGAATATTCATCACATCCGGAATCATAGGACCTCGGGGAGATGAGGTTAAGGCGGCGATAACTGAGGCAGGCTTTGAGATAACAGATATCCATGAGCAAAGCGACTGGCTGTGCATTACTGCTAAGAAAAACTGACCAAAATGACGAATTTTTTGTTTTTTAGGTGTTGAACGTGCTTGACATTTGGTGAGTGTCACAAAATCCCCGATATTCAGTATAATATATATGACAGATATATAGGGGGATTTATATGTTTATCAACAAATCGTTCGA
>ONWI01000147.1 GCA_900321515.1 uncultured Eubacteriales bacterium
TTGACATTGACAAAATATACCGCGAAGTCAAATGCGGTCCGTCCAACGCGTATGTCACCACAGACTCGGCAGGCAATCCAAAATTTACCGCCGACATTATCGGCAAGGATTTCGACCTTGATGCCGCAAGGACCGCAATACAGTCCAGTCCGGACAAGAGCAAGTGGACCATAAAACTGACCCTGACCTATCCGGAGATCAGTCTGAAGGATGTTCGCGCGCCGTATTGCCTTGACCAGCTTTCGACATGCACCACGTCCTACAGAGGCTCCAGCAAGGAAAGATCAAACAACGTCGAACAGGCCGCAAACAATATCAACACCTTCGGAGATTTCACCGACGGATTTATCATGCAGCCCGGCGACGAATTTTCGTTCAACAACGTTGTCGGCAAGCGCACCGCAAAAAACGGATTCATGAAGGCGCCTGTATATCTTTCCTCCGGTTCAAGTGAAGATTACGGCGGCGGCATATGTCAGGTATCCACCACTCTGTACTGCGCCGCGCTTTACGCGAACTTGCAGATAACCGAACGACACAATCACATCTATGTCATCCACTACTGGCCGACCCCCGGATGTGACGCTACCGTTGACTGGGGACATCTCGATTTCCGCTTCCGCAACAATAAGGATTATCCCATCAAGATAAAAATGTCCTATGAGAATAAAAAGCTGACCGCAGCCATTACCGGCACAAAGGATGGTATAACCGTCAAGCTCGAAAGCGAAGTAGAGCGCAAGGTCTCTTACAACACCGTATACAAACGTCCAAACGCCGACAACCCCGAGGGCAAGACCGTCGGAGGAGATCTGGGCAAGACAATCCGCGTATGGAAGGTCATATACCAGAACGGCAAGCTGATCGAAAAAAAGAAACTCTCATACGATCTCTACAACCCGCTCACCAAAACCATCTATACCAAAAATCTCCCCGAAGGCGCTGAATACAGCTGATCGGCAGGCACTAAAAGAGCTTCATTATCTCCGATGGATGGAGGTGAGGCTGCAACGCGCCGTTGACCGCCGCCGCTATAAACCTTGAGGCACGGTCGGTCAGCAGATCTATCTCGCGCGGAGTTATCATCATATTCCCGGCGGATTCGGCTCTGTCCTCAGGGCGAAGCTCCGCGACAGTCGGCACTCCCATTGAAATAACTCTCGTGCCGAGATACGCGCTGTCTATGCACGGACGGTCATTCCCCACTCCGGAACCGGGAGATATGCCGGTATCGCATATCTGAAGCGTTCTTCCAAGCCTTGAAAGATTTCTCGCCGCCATCGAGTCTATCACTATTACCGCAGATGGCTTCAACCCCTCGCACAGCCATTTGATATGCTCGGCTGCCTCTATGCCTGTCTGTCCCAGCACTCCGGGAGCTATCACGGCGGTTTTTCGCAGCGGCGCAAGACCGCACTTCTCCGCAATCTCTCCCGAAATGTGGCGTGTGGCGAGTATCCTTCCAACGGATTTTGGTCCCACCGAGTCCGGCGTAACGGAAGAATTGCCGAGTCCCGCTGTCAATACGCAGCCGTGCTCCGGCAGCAGTTCTCTGATAATATCCGACGCCGCTTCAAAGCATTCGTCAGGCTCAAAAGCCGCGTCGGAAAACGGAAGCATTTCAAGCGTGTAATAATTTCCCTGAGGCTTTCCTATAAGCTCGGATGCCGCGCTGTCCTTAATGACGGTTCGAGTTACTGTCACGCCGTTAATGACGCTGACGTCAGACGTTATTCCGTCGGTATTCTCCGCCTCTTCGGCAAGCTCGATTGTAAGGTCTGTCCGGTAATTCATTTCCTGTCTCTCCCCTATAATAAATTAAGCATGTATATTCTTCCCAAGCCTGAAGCAAATATACATAAATCCGCAGCGATTGCAAGCCAGATATGTATAATTATCACATTACTGAATAAATTTTGAAAAAAATAAAAAAATATGTTGCATTTTAAATTGATTCATGTTAAAATAGATTTATGCGACTGAACCCGAATAAGGAGGTGTTTATTGTGCCCAATATTAAGTCCGCAAAGAAGAGAGTGCTTGTTTCCGCAAGCAA
>ONWI01000071.1 GCA_900321515.1 uncultured Eubacteriales bacterium
AATCAATTTTTAGAAGAAATCGCGGAGCGCCGGAACTAGCGAGCGTGGGAGTCCAGGGGGTCTGGACCTCCTGGCGGGTCAAGGGCAGAGCCCTTCTCCTTCGCAAAGAAATTCTAGCCGATTGTAAATATCAAAAAAGGCGATAATACGGGGCTTGCGCATTTTAAGCCGGAGCTTTTTTCTCCATCCGTGGGAAGGGCGGATTTAGATTTTTACGATTTCGGTATTCGCCCGACCACTATTTATTTTCGGTGTGTCTCGATCGCTCGGCTCCGCCGAGCTTGTGGGGCGCTGCCCCCGGACCCCTGACAGGGAGCCTTGCCCCCCGCACCCCATTATTGGCGCTGCGCGCTTTCCTTTTTTCTTTTTTTACTTTACAATCTAAAAGAAATTCTCTCACACCGATTTCACTTGCTCTCTGTTTAAACTGAGTTTATATAGGCAAAATATAATATGTATTGTTAATATATAGACAATGCAGTAATATATTGAAAAATAAAAGGGTAACAAGATATGCTAAAATTAACCGACATTGTAAAATCCTATTCAAGCGGCAGCAATAAGGTGACGGCACTCAACGGCGTCAATATCGAATTCCGCGAGAATGAATTTGTCTCTATACTCGGCCCGTCCGGCTGCGGCAAGACTACAATGCTCAATATCATCGGCGGTCTGGACAGATACGACAGCGGCGATCTCAGCATCAATCAGAAGTCAACCAAGAAATTCAAGGACAGCGACTGGGATTCATACCGCAATCACTCCATTGGCTTCGTATTTCAGAATTACAACCTGATACCGCACCAGACGGTGCTCTCCAATGTGGAACTTGCGCTGACACTTTCCGGCGTATCCAAGTCCGAGCGCCGCAGACGGGCTAAGGAAGTTCTGGAGAAGGTAGGACTGGGAGATCAGCTTCGCAAAAAGCCTAATCAGATGTCTGGCGGTCAGATGCAGCGTGTTGCCATCGCCCGCGCTCTGGTCAACGATCCCGAAATTCTCCTTGCCGACGAACCGACAGGAGCTCTTGATTCCGGCACAAGCGTACAGATCATGGATCTGCTCAAAGAAATCGCCAAGGAAAAACTGGTCATCATGGTCACACACAATCCGGACCTCGCCGAACAGTACTCCTCACGGATTGTAAGGCTGCTTGACGGCAGGATAACCGACGATTCCAACCCATACAACCCCGGCGAATATACCGCCACCAAATCCGACAGCGTCACAGACGGCAAAAAGAAAAAGAATAAAAAAACAAAAACCTCAATGTCCATACTGACCGCTTTTTCGCTGTCGCTCAACAATCTCATGACCAAAAAGGGACGCACTATTCTGACGGCATTTGCCGGCAGCATTGGAATTATAGGCATAGCGCTGATACTTTCCCTTTCTAACGGCTTCCAGCTCTACATCGACAAGGCACAGGAGGACACTCTTTCATCTTACCCCCTGAACATTCAGAAGGAATCCGTCGATCTGGCTACCATGATTGCCACAATTCAGAATGAGCGCTCGGCAGAAACCGACCACGACAAGGACAAAGTGTATTCCTCCACGGTAATGGCGGATCTGATGAATACAATGATTGCCGAGGCAAAGACCAACAACCTCAAGGATTTCAAGAAATACATCGAGCAGGACGAAAACGGCAAAAAAATGTCAGACTACACCAGCGCCATACAGTATTCCTATGACGCTCCGCTCAACGTATTCAACGCCGACACATCAAACGGCGTAATTCAGGTTAATCCAAGCAAGATTCTGGAAAAAATGATGCCCGCGCAGGCATCCGGTTCAACCTCGATATTCACCCAGAATTCAGACAATTTCTGGAGCGAACTGCTTCAGAATCAGGAACTTCTCAACTCACAGTACGATATACTTGCGGGCAGATGGCCACAGTCTTATAACGAGGTAGTGATCGCTGTAACCGAGAAAAACGAGATAAGCGACGTGGCGCTCTATTCCCTCGGTCTTAAAGATCAAAGAGAAGTGGACGAAACCATGAAAAAGGTCATGTCGGGCGAAGCTGTGGACATCCCATCGCTGTCTTTCACATATGAAGAACTGCTCGACCTGAAATTCAAGCTGCTTCTGAGCTGCGAGCTTTATTCTAAGGATACGGTTACCGGAGCATACAGGGATTTGCGTGAGGACGAGATTCTGCTCAAGAAAGCAGTGGATGACGGCATTGACATCAGGGTTGTCGGCATTGTACGCCCAAATTCCGATGCGGCTTCTTCTTCAATAACAGGAGTTGTGGGCTACACCCATGAGCTGATGAAATATGTCATTGACAAAACCGGCGAAAATGAGCTTGTCAAGGCTCAGATGGCAGACCCGAAGACGGACGTTTTCACAGGGCTTCCGTTTGATCAGGATGAGGAAGCTCCCAGCACGCCCGATTTCAGCGCAATGACTCCCGACCAGCTGGCTGAATATCAGCATGAAGCAGAGCTCAAACAGCAGAAAATGCAGGAATACATCGCAACACTGCCGGAGGAAACTCAGAAATATCTTGCCACACTTCCGGAAGAGGAACGTGCCGCGCTTATAAACGGTTACATCGAACAGGCGCAGCCCAAGACCACCTACGAGGAAAATCTGGCAAAATTAGGCGTTGCCGACCTTGATGATCCCAGCGCTATCAGGCTCTACCCCATCGACTTCGAGTCCAAGGAAAACATTGAACAGCTGATAAAGGATTACAATGAAGGCAAAAGCGAAGAGGAACAGATAACCTATTCCGATATTGTGGGTATAATGATGAGTTCGATATCCACAATAATCAATATGATTTCCTATGTGCTGATAGCCTTTGTTTCCATCTCTCTGGTGGTTTCTTCCATAATGATAGGCATAATCACCTACATTTCTGTGCTGGAACGCACTAAGGAGATAGGCATTCTCCGCTCAATCGGAGCTTCAAAGAAGGATATTTCCAGGGTGTTCAATGCAGAGACACTCATTATAGGCTTTGTCGCCGGCGCGCTGGGCATAGGAACAACATTGCTTCTCAATTTGCCGGTCAACGCTCTGATCAAGTCGCTCTCAGGTATATCAAATGTATCCCGTCTGCCGCTCAACGGCGCGGTGCTTCTGGTCATAATCAGCATGACGCTCACGCTCATCGCCGGATTGATTCCATCAGGGCTTGCCGCCAAGAAGGACCCTGTGGTTGCACTGAGAACCGAATGACCAACATCAAATTCACCTGCAAGAAGTACGTTTCCGGCTGTCCGCAATGGACTTCCGGAAATGTGCGATTCTCATAAATAACCTCACATTCTTAACGGACAATACGGAGACACCGCTTTTTTCCAACTCCTTTTTAGGCGGCGATCTCCGTATTGTCCGTTTAACAGTATTTTTCAGTCAGGCGATTTAAAAGGATAATACTAATTGTCAATCAAAAGGGACGCCTCAGAATGAAGCGTCCCGCTTTTTTATGTCAGATCAAGTTCTTCGGTAATGTCCTTGTGTCCCTTCTTGATGAGATGGAACTGCATTACGACAACTACAATATTGAGTGTTACGGTAAACATGTACGCGATATTCTTGCGCAGACCGCTGTGCATGCTGACGCCGGACTTGCGCTCATGCATAACCGCCGGCACCTCTCTGAGCCAATAACCATTGAGCAGCATCTTTGTGATTATATTGGCGTCGGGATAATTCGTGTCGAAATTATCGTAAAGCGAATAGGCTGTAAACGCGCGTCGGCTGAGTCCCTGAAGTCCCGATGTCGGGTCGGTAAACTTCTTCCGGGTTACAAGCTTTATCGCCATATTGAAGAAGCCTATTGCAACTTTTTTGGCAATGCCAACATTCATGCTGCTGTGCCGATCGCCTATGAAACGCGAACCAATAACTATATCATAAGGATATTTGCCGTGGGTCAGCTTATTGTATATCGTACCGATATTGCAGACGTCATGCTGTCCGTCCGCGTCCATCTGTATAATAAATTCATAGTCATGATCGACAGCATATTTGTAGCCGGTTTGCAGTGATACGCCGTATCCCATGTTGTAAATATGGGATACTACAATGGCGCCTGCCTTCTCGGCCACCTCGACTGTCTTGTCGCGAGATCCGTCATTGATGACAAGAATGTCCACATCGCCGCACTCTTTAATAATATTCCTTATAACCCTGGCAATGCTGCCTTCTTCATTGAATGCCGGTATCAAAATCAGTGTTTTTCTGTCGAGGCATGTCATTATATGCCACCTCCGGATATTTGATGCTGCTGTCAGTCTGTCAATGCATAGAGCATTTCAAGATCCTTTTTGAAATCGAGGGCAATGCTGCTCAGATTCCGAGTGAATTTTTTTCTCAGTTCAGGAGAATTAATCAGCTTTTCCATCCCATCAACAATGTTATCTGTGGAAAGGTCGATTAATAATCCGGTCTCGCCGTCAGTCACCTGTTCCTCGTTGCCGGCGCATTTTGAAGCAAGCACCGGACGAGCCAGCACAAGCGATTCGGCAAGTGCTATGCACCAGCCTTCAAATCGTGACGCCTGCGAATAAATGTCGCAACCCGCAATAAACGGATAAGGGTTCGGAGTGATACCCAACAGAATAAAACTGTCCTCCACTCCGTTCTGTTTAATGAGAGCACGGAGATTGTCCTCCTCCGCTCCTTCTCCTATCACATACCAGCGCACGTTGTGACCTCTGCGGCGAAGCTCAGCGAGAGCCGGTATCGCGAGATCGTATGCCTTCTGATAGTGCAGCCTGCCGACAGTGAGTATTCTCAGCCCGTCAAAGCCGTCAGTGAAGCCTTCGCCTTCCTTAGATAGCCTGATTATGCGCTCCCTGGGAACCATGTTGTGGAAGAAGAATGTTTTTTCCGCATACTCCGGGTATGCCTTGAGAAAGACACTGCGCACCGTGTCGGATACACAGAATACCCGGTCAAATTTGTCATAGTATTTCCTGTCCAGCTTCGGCGAATAGCCCGCCGCGAGATAGTCGATGTGTACATATGTCGCCTTTTTTTTCGCCTTGACATAGTCAGCGACATAGTATGTGGCAGCACCTTCAATGAACGCAACCGCAAGATCGTATTCCTCGTCAAAACGCTTTGCGTTTCTCGCCAGCAGCATCCAGAAGAGCTTGCTGAAATCCAGGTGCTTTGCCTTTATCTGGTGAAACAGCACCCGAAAGAAATAGGGTATATAGGTGATAAAGCTGAATCTTTTCAAAAGGCTCCACAGTATTTGACGCCCTACAGCCGCAAGTCCGGCGTTATCCAGCACGGATTTGGTGCAGGGATTTTTGTTTAATATACGCACATATTCAGGCATATCGCTGTAAAGTTCGCCGCGATTGATTATGGAATACACCGAAAGATCGTATTTTTCAGGATCAAGAAGCTCAAGCAGCGCCTGAAGGCATTTTTCCGCCCCCGCACGTCCCATTGTATTGGTAACAAAAAGCAGCTTTTTCCTTTGAGAATCCGTGTTGCCCTTTTCCTTCATTAGTTTCACTCTTTTCTCATAAGATTTTTCTTACAGCCTTCACCGCAAATCTGTATACGCCGAACCCCATGCTGAAAAAAACTGCGCTCGCTCTGTAGCTCAATGGTATTCGGCTCATTTTCAGATATTTTTTCCTTAGCGGTCTGAATTCCCTGCTGTACTGATCGAAGAGCGCCTTGTCATACGGTCCGTACTCAGCCATAACATCACAAACCCAGAGTATCGTTGTCGCAAGCAGTCCGCTGCCTGCGTCGGCAAGTTCGGGTGAACAGCCCTGAAGCTCATCGCGTATTTCCCTGGCTGTGGCGACCATCTTTCGGTGTTCTTCACCAAAGGCGCGGTGCATAGCGCTCTGATCACGCTGAATGTAGTGGTAAGACTTATATGAGGTAAAAGCCATGCTCTTTGCCCTCTCAAAAACCTCAAAATTGAATCGAAGGTCTTCAAGAATCCTGATATCGCCTCGGAACCTCACTTCATCCAGAAGCGCCCTGCGGTACAGCTTATTCCACACATAACCGCCGACAGCGCCGCCGGCGAGTAATTCGCAGACGGCGCTGTCATGGTTATAGAATACTTCATGATAGGAGCCATTGCCACAGCGCGGCGGGGAGCATCTGATCTCGTTTTCGGAAATATAGCTGCATGCCGAAATATCGCAGTCATTCGATTTGATGAGCCTCATCAGACACTCTATGTGATCGGGATTTACATAGTCATCCGCGTCGGCAAAGGTTATATACTGTCCCTTTGCCGCCTCTATTCCCGCGTTGCGGGCGGAGGAAACGCCTCCGTTTGTTTTGTGCAGCACCGAAATCCGGCTGTCAGTCCCGGCCAGTCCGTCGCACACCTCAAAGGTATTGTCGGAAGAACCGTCGTCAACCAGTATTATTTCCAGAGCGCTGTATGTCTGTCTCAACAGAGAATCGACACATCTCGGCAGGAAGTCTGCACAGTTGTATGCCGGAACTATTATGCTTACAATGCACTCCATTCTCAAAGCTCCTTCTCTTTCCGTTACGCCGTGACCTCCGGAGTAGTTTCTGTACTTTTCTCGGTAAGGTCGCTGTCCGAAACGGGCTGTTCAGGTTTATTGCCCAGAGCTTCCGGATGCTCGATAAGCCACTGCTCCATAGTAATGTTGTTATAGCCGTAATCAATAGCGAAATTATTCAGAGCATACATGTTCTGCTTTATCTCGTATATGATTATATCCATGTCCTCATAGTAGATGCTCATCTGGTCGGGGAAGTACGACATGTACTTCTCAGCCCAGAAATACGCCTTGGACATTATTGCGTGCCTGTTTTCGTAAATACCGTAGTAATCGCTCTTCTTGCTTGTGCGAATTGTCTGCTCACTGAGAAGCTGATTTGCGGAATCCTTGCTTACTCTCGGATACAGAGTAAGCGGCTGCCCCAGATAGGTCGGCTCGGCATATTTCAGCGGACGCTTCTCAATGACAAAATAGACATACTCCGTCGGAATCTGAATAACTCTGGTGCTGTCATACTGCTCCATACGGAAGATAAATTCCCAAAGCTCGTAATGCCAGCCCTTGTTTCTGGTGAGAGAAAGTTCATCAACCGTAGATACTATGGTCCATGTGTCCTTGCGGTGAGTTGCTTTGATCTTGTAGTAATTCTCGGTCACGGATGAATAGCTCAGTCTGAAAATCGCACTTGAAGTATAGGTGTAACCTCCAAATACTATTACATACGCTGTGACAAGAACAATTGCTACTGAAGAAACCCATCTCAAAGGCTTTGCTCTTTCCTCAAACAGGCACCAGAACAAGCCGAACGGAATTCCGACTGTAATCGAACCCAGGTATATCAGATAGTTTACCGCACGGTCCGAAGCAATCAAAGAGGGCAGTCCGAATGATACTGCATTCATGAAAAGATAATTGAATACAATCATGTTCAGACCGAGACCTATCGCGACCCTTCCCTGTCTCTTCTTTGACGTCATGAACAGCACAGCCGCACCGAAAACAATGGAGATTGCTGAACACGCGTAAACAACATATCCCCAGAAATCAGTATACTGCTTCATGGTGCTCTTGAACGATTTTTCCGATTTTTCTATGAAATTCGGACCTTGCGATTCTGACTCGTCCTCGCTTTTCTCGTCAGCCTTCTCTTTTTCTTGATCCTTCTTGTCCCCTGCTTTTTCAGAATCTTCCTTATCGCCCATTTCCATCATACTGACAGCCCAATCCAGTGAACCTTGCCAGTGATATCCCAGTGTAAGGCCGAAAAACATCGGAGCCAGGCTCACTACCGCTGCGAGTATAACGCTTAACACCATTTTGATGAGAACTTTTTTCTTAAATAGAAACGTAACATATGGAATGACAAGACAGACGCACAGAGGCACTGCAAATATTGCGTCATAGAAGTGACCGGCAACCGTCATTGACGCGGCAAAAGCAAAGGTTATGCCGTCCACATTTCTCTGTTTCTCAAGGAATTTAACCATGAAGTATGCTGTCGGTATAATGAACAGCATACCGTATTCCTGCGGAAGTGAGAAGAATATACGGTCAACGACTGCTCCTGTGCCAAGACTGCTCACACAGTAGACAAGACCCGTGACTATGGAGGCTGCGGGGCTCTTGAATATCCTGGTAATGACTATCATTAGCAGCATGCCCATAAATACGGCGTTGAGCGGTCCGATAAATCTCATGATGGTAACTACGTCTATCAATGTAATCTTGGCAAACGCGGAGACAACATTGTGAAGCGCAAATGGATAGATGCCGTCGCTGAAAATGTAGCCGGCGTCGATAAAGTTAATCCATGAGGTATGGACCGATACGTCGGATGTCGGGAAGCTCTGGCTTGTAATGGCAAAGAATCCTCTGCGGATAATCAGCACAATTATACAGATCGTTCCGATGATATGATAACCGACATTCTTATTAAAGTAGAAAGTGACAAATCTCTTAACGCCGTGAGAAATGTTGCTGATCTTTTCACTGAGATAATTGCGGATAATCAATGACAATTTGAGTTGTCCGGTTATCACGTCAGAAAATGAAAAGATGAATTCATTGAGCTTCTTGCGGAAGCTGATTCTGTTTTTAAATTTGATATAAAACAGAATCACGAAAATAATGGAAAGCACCAGCGTCAGTGTGTTGTAAATCTTCATGAAAGCCAGCACAAACACTATCGACGAGAGAGCCACCTGGCTGATGGTAATGCTTATCATTGCATTGTCCAGAAAATCTCCGTCACACAGCTTGAGCTTGAGCACTTTCGCGGGGATTATGATAAATACAATGGCGTACGCCACCACGAACCATATGAAGGACCAGATGTTGTTCATGACCTTCTGATCAAAGAATCCGCCCGACAGCATATTGGATATCATGGGAAGATTTGACAGATTGGCAAGTGCTTCAGATAATGATAACATTCGTTTCCCTCCTAATGCATTTATAGATTTGCATGATCACATCACTTGCGATTCCAGAAACGAACGACTCCTATGCCCTTCTGTGAAAGCTGAGCGCCGGATTTGAGCATCTTGTCCAGAACAATCTTGAAGTCCTCCCACTGTTCGGTCTTGTATTTAACATTGAGAGCGTTGAGGTACGACTGCTCTATGTTAGGCTGACGCTCAATGGAAAGATTTGCCCATCTGTCGGCGTCATCGTATTTGCCTATCTTGATCAGACACTCCACAACGTTTTTATACTGCTCGGTGTCGATAAGCTCAGGATGGAAGGTGTTGAGATTGTCGATTAACTCAACATAGAGATGGGAATACTTCTTGACCTCTATCTCGCCGAGAACGCCGCTGCTGATATATTCAAACGTGGTGTCGGCATATTCCCTGTTGATATCGGCGTCCTCCGGATTTTCCTGATACTTCTGCTGAAGACCGGAAAGCTTCTTTGAATATTTCTGAAGAATATCCATCAAAGCCGCCGCGGCGTAGTGGGCTGTCTCAGGATCCTCATTGTCAAGAGCCTTGACCAGAGATTTCATGCTGTTTGAAACGTCCGCCTTCAGCACGTTGAGCAGTGCGCGGCGCTTATCCTGAACATCGGAAATGATAAGCGCCTCCTCGAGCGGAACGAATTCCTTTTCGGTTTCATAGTCTGTCTGCTTTGCAAATTCCTTCTTTTCCTTGCTGAATGTAAGTTCGAGGTAGTCAATGTCGGACTTACGATCAAAAATGGAAACTATAAAATTGATAAAGAAGCATATCACTCCGAAGGGCGGTGTGAATAACATGACTATAGACTTGCAGATAGCCGGTCTGAATTTGCCCAGCAGTGTAAATACTATCAGATAAGCTAATACTATGATTGAGTTGACAAAAATTATCTGATAGATGAAGTTTGGATCTCTGGCGTTGAGCGTAAAATGAAATCCGTTGATTATACGTTCAAAGTTAATTCCTGTATTCATCTAATGACACCACCTCTGCCTCCAAATCAATACGGGCGATCTTCTTGTAAACAAAGGGCAGATCCTTATCGGTCGTGTTGTTAAGCAGCATAAGCAGCTCGTTGGGATC
>ONWI01000149.1 GCA_900321515.1 uncultured Eubacteriales bacterium
CGAAGCCGGAACGTACAATGTCTATTGCGACATCAAAGACGCAAGCGGCTCCGTGGCGGTCTGCAAGCGCATCAGCTTCACGATCACAGAGAAATGTACGTTTACCGTTAGCAAGACACAGGCAAGCTTGGGAGAAACAATTACCTTGGTTGCGACAGGCGGTGCATCGTATAAATTCTACTACGAGAAGGACGGCGCGTGGGTGAGAATCCAGAGCTTTTCCGCAAGCAACACCTGCAACTGGACGCCGACCGTCGAAGGAGATTACGTCGTTTACGTCGATGTGAAGGACACCAGCGACAATCTTCTGGGCTGCAAGGGCGTCAGGTGCGTTGTGAAATAACGATGCGATCTTATGTAGAGAAAAAATAACTCCGTAAACCCGAAAAATCGAAAGATTACCTTTGGCTTTTCGGGTTTACCATTTCTTAGTTGGTGTATTCAAAAAAACACAGAAAGGATGGTCGAAAAATGAAATTCAAAAAGCTTATTTCTATTCTTCTGACGACTGTTTTGTTCCTGTCATACGGCGTCGGAGCATACGCGGAGGAAATATCACCATCTGACGTTACGACGGAAGATATAACGGAAATCACAGGCGATTATTCTGCTTTACAGTTGACTGACGAAAAAAACAGCGATTATCCCGCCGAGGATAGTATTTTCGAAGAACGCACCGGTGTTCTGGAAGGATTATCCGTTCCTACATCGGTGAAGGTTGTTCTGCCAACGCGGAAATCAAGCGCGTTCAGCGATGAATTGATCGATCTTGTCGCTGACAGAATATTCGATTTGTCTGGTGATTACGTCGACGTTTCAAAATATGGATTAACCACTGATAAGGAGACCATTAAAGCTTTATTGAACTCCGTCCAGAACAAATACCCGTTAGAATATGACATTGCTTATATTTCTAGTTGGGGTTATTCATATTCGGGCACAAAGCTTTATAAGCTCAGATTTACCTATAAATTCCCTCAGACTGTCGGGGAATTTAACGCCAAGCTCTCGGCTTTGCGGAGTAAATGCTCCGAAATCTGCGGCAGCCTCGAAGGAAAAACAAACCTTGAAAAAATAGTCGCTGTTCATAATTATCTGATAGAAAATTCATATTACCAAAATATCAGCGACGGCGATTGCAGGACAGGGTATAATATTCTCATCAATCATTTTGGTGTGTGCCAGGCTTACACAAACGCGTTTGGTATCCTGATGAACCTGATGAGTATTCCCTGTATAGCGGTCGTGAGCGATCCGATGAATCACACATGGAATATGGTCAATTATGACGGCAACTGGTATCATGTGGATGTGACATGGGACGATCCTGTTATCTCCAACCAGGAGCTTACCGCCCGTTCGGGGTATGAGCGATATGACAATCTGCTCCAGAACGACGAGGGAATACAAGCTCTTGAACATTATGACTGGGTGACGGATATCGAGTCAAATTCAACCGCATTTGTCGATATGCCACGCAACAGAATCTACCAGCAGTTTGTCAATAATGATCGCTGGTTCCTTTACAGTGGCAGCCAACTGATATCCACGGATATTTACGGTCACAATTCTACCGTTATCGCCAACGACGCGACGGGCGGAGTGGCATTCTACGACAATGTCGTCTACTACGGCTCCAATAAGCAGATCAAGCGCTATCTGCCTGCTACCGGAGAAAGCGACGTGCCCTATACGATGCCCACTGAGGAAAGCGCGGGTCTGCCTTCCAGTCTGCCGGTCAAAATCGTGGCGCTGAATATCTCCGACGGCGTGCTTGGCTATATCTATCAATCGTGGCAAAGCACCGGAAACGGTTACTATTCCTCTTTCAATGTGGAGAGCGATGTTAAAATCAATCTGAAAAAAGCCGGATTCATCAAAAGCGTATCGCTGGATAAAACAAGCGCTGTGCTTGGTCTCAATAAAACCCTGACTCTGCGTGTGACGGCTGATCCGGCTGCAAGCACCGAGGGCGTTGTCTGGAACTCTTCCGATGAATCGGTCGCAACCGTTTCTGAGGGCGTTGTCATTGGCAAGGGACTCGGAAACGCAGTCATTACCGCAACTATCGGCTTCTTCAAAGCGGAATGTGAAGTGGAAGTAGCGGAAGTCAACGCGACAGCCATTACGCTTGACAAAATGTCCCTGACGCTCAATGCGGGAGAATTATCCTCTCTGACCGCTACGGTAACACCTCCCGACTGTACCGAGTCGGTCACATGGACATCCTCGGAGGAAAATGTTGTGACAGTAGCCCCTGACGGGACTGTTTCCGCAGTCGGAACAGGTACGGCGGTAATATCCGTTCAGACGAGCCGGAGCGGACTCACCGCACAATGTACGGTGACGGTTATCTCGCCGCTCACAGCTTCACTCAATGTTGACAGCCAAAAGGTCAGGATTGGCGAATCCATCAACCTTACCGCGAATCATTCAGGTGGATTGGGCGATGTTGTCTGCCGATTCTATTACCAATATAACGGAGCGATGGGCGAAATCACCGGATTCAGCGAAAATAACACCGTGGAATGGACTCCCGAAGAAGCCGGTGCCTACACGCTGTACGCGGAAGTCAAAGATGCAAACGGAACCCTTGCAACTGATACGACAGCGGTAACGGTTCTTCCGGAATGCAGTCTTTCAGCTTCGCTGCCGTCACCGCAGAAGCAGAATACGCTCCTGACTCTGACAGCCACGGGCGGAAATCAGTATGCGTTCGGCTATGAATACAACAACGCCACGATTACCTTACAGGAGCTTTCCGGGACGTCCGAATGCAGTTGGACGCCGGATCAGACCGGTATCTATATGCTGTATGTCGATATCTATGACGCTGATGGCTTTGTTGTCAGAAAGACGCTGGAATATACTGTGACCGATCTGCACACCTTCACCCTCGACAAGGAAGGCGAGCAGAATGTCGGCGTGAATCTGACCCTGACAGCCGAAGGCGGTGCGTCGTATAAATTCTACTACGAATACAACGGCGCGTGGTGCAGCATTACCTCCAATACCAGTGGAGTGTGCGAATGGTCGCCCAAGTACGCCGGGAACTACCTGCTGTACGTCGATATCAAAGACGCAAGCGGCAAGGTCATCGCCTGCCGCACACAGGCATTCAAGCTCAACGATCCGTTCTCACTTACCTGTGATAAAGAATCCACCGAGCTCCCCTACGGCACTACCATTAACTTCACCGCAGACGGCGGCACAAGCTATAAATTCTATTACGAAAAACAGGGCGAATGGGTGAGAGTGCAGAACTTCTCAGCAAGCAATACCTGCGCGTGGACGCCGACGGCAGCCGGAAAGTACAATTTCTACTGCGATATCAAGGTCGCAAGCGGTAAGGTTGTCTCCTGCAAGCGAATGACCTTTAACATCACCAATCCCTACAGCTTCACGGCAGACAAAACAGGAAATCAGCCTGTCGGCACGGCAATCACCTTCACCGCGACCGGAGGCCATCAGTACAAGTTC
>ONWI01000148.1 GCA_900321515.1 uncultured Eubacteriales bacterium
GTTGCGGCAGGCATTGCAGATACCATGATAACTGGCAAAGAAAAATATCTCCGTCAAGTCCTGTCCGACGAGCTGCTTGCCGCAGAAGGCATTGAACGCAAAATTACCGCGTTCACAAAGGATTACAGTAAGATAAACCCATCGACGGTGGGTGATAGCTGGGTGCGTGTCAGAGAAGACGGAAAATTCGGCTATCTTGTGATCAACTCACATCCGATCACGTTTATCGTCTTTGAAATGTCGGAGGAACAGCCGGACAAAATGTCCGCGATGAAGGTCACGATTGTCAATGACAATGACGAACTGCCGGAGTATGGCATAGAGCCTGCCGGAGTAGGTCTGTTTTTCCCGAAGTTTCTTCACAAGAAATAATAAAAACGCCCTGCCGCGTTATCAAAAACATGGCAGGGCATTTTTATACTAAATAATTTATGTTAGGAGAGAATTACCTGCACTTAGCGAGCAGTTCGTTTACCAGAGCCTGAATTTCGTCGGCAGCGTTTTCGGTTGGAACCTTCTTCTGCACCGACTTGTCGCGTGTGGACAATTCTACCATGTTGTCCTTCATATTGCGGGGACTTACCACTGCTCTCACCGGAATTCCAAGCAGGTCGCTGTCGGAGAACATAACACCGGGGCGCACGTTGCGGTCGTCATAGATAACTTCAACGTCGCGCTTCTGAAGTTCGTCATAGAGCGCGTCGGCAAACGATTTGCACTGTTCGTCATCGGAGCGCACGCAGCAGAGATTGACCTGCCACGGGGCGATTGACATCGGCCATATAGGACCGTAATCGTCGTGATGCGCCTCGCAGACCGAAGCGGCGAGACGTCCCACACCTATGCCGTAGCAGCCCATGATGGGATAGTGCATTTCGCCGTCGCTGTCAACGTACTGCATGTTCATTGCTTCGGTATATTTTGTGCCGAGCTGGAAGATGTTGCCCACTTCAATGCCTCTTGAAACATCAAGAGTGTGCTTGCCGCAGACAGGGCATATGCCGCCGACAAACGCCTTGGCAAAGTCGTGGTATTCCACTTTTCCGAAGTCGCGCTCCATATTGAAGTTGACATAATGATAATCGACCTTGTTGCCGCCGCAGGGGAAGTTGGTGAGTCCGATAAGGGAATTGTCATAAAGCACGGTGACATTCTCAGGCAGCCCCTTCGGTCCTATGAATCCGGCGACGATGCCGCAGTCCTCTGTGACGGTGGCGGGGTGAATGTCGCAGCCGAGGAAGTTAGTCACCTTTGTTTCGTTTACGTCGAGGTCGCCGCGCAGGAATATGACAATGTAGCTGTCGTCCATATTGCGTTGATAGACGACTGCCTTGCAGGTCTTTTCGGGAGTGGTTTTGAGGAAGTCGCAGAGTTCCTCAATGGTGTGGGCGCCGGGAGTGTGGACCAGCTCCAGCTCTTTAAGCTCCGAGTCGGGAGTATTTTGGATTATGCAGTCGGCGGCTTCCATGTTGGCGCTGTAACCGCACTCGCGGCAGAGAACTATTGAATCCTCGCCCACGGGAGTCAGCAGCATGAATTCATGCGATACGCTGCCGCCCATCATACCCGAGTCGGACTTGACCGAAATGGTTTCGGGTATTCCCGCGCGGGCGAAAATGCGCTCGTATGCCTTGTGGCAGCGGTCGTAATACTGCTCCAGATCTTCCTGTGAGGTGTGGAAGGAATAGGCGTCCTTCATGGTAAATTCCCTCACGCGGATCATGCCGGCGCGCGGTCTTGCCTCGTCGCGGAACTTAGTCTGAATCTGATATATCATAAACGGATATTTGGTGTAGGTGGTGGCGTAGTCGCGCACAAGATGAACGGCGGCTTCCTCGTGGGTCATGCCGAGAACCATAGGCGTGCCGTTGCGGTCCTTGAAGCGCAGCAGCTCGCTGGCGATGGAATTGTAGCGTCCGGATTCCTCCCACAGACTTCCGGGCATTACAACGGGGAAGAGGACTTCCTGACCGTCTATGCCGTCCATTTCCTCACGGATTATGTTCTCGATTTTGCGGAGAATGCGCTTTAAGGGCATATACTGGGAATAGATGCCGCTCGCCATGAATTTCATATATCCGCCGCGAACCATCAGCGCGTGGCTGTCAATGGAGCACTCGGCGGGTCTTTCCTTAAATCTGTCTCCGACCAGCTTGTCAAGTTTCATTGTTTTTCAAATCCTCCTGAGAATTACATAATATAAGTATGAGTCATTATATTTTACATCATTTTTCCTGCGAGGTCAAGAGAAAAGAAGAAAATAATAGGCATCAACATACTGACACTCCGCATACGAGGAGAATCTGAACAGGCTCTAAGCCTCTCTAACGCAAAAATAATCACCGACCCTTCCTCTGTAATCCAAAGGACAGGTCGGTGATTTTGTATGCGCTGTTTTTCATACTGATTTTCGGTTGAAAATATACAGCAAGGAATGTCTGATTGCAGTCGAAGATTAGTATCGGATTATACTCACAGAAGTTTTGCAATCTCCTGGGCAAAAAGATCGGGATGTTCGTTGATTAACATGTGTGTACTGTCAGGGAATGCGACTGAGCGGAATGAAGTTGTGACATGTTCCTCATACCATTTTGCCAGTTCGGGAGAAAAGAGCGAACCCGGCACAGCGTAAAAATATGTCACCGGCACATTGATTTTTTCTACGACCTGACGGTTGTCCTGTTCCTTCATAGAGGTTGAAAGACTGATAAGTACCGATTGGTCACAGCTTTTCAGAGTCTTTTTCAGTGAGTGTCGGAGAAGGAAGCCGGGGATTTTTTTCAGCTTTGGAACAGCACGCACGGCAAAGGTCTGATAGAGCCGCACCTGGCTCTTTTTTGCGTCCTTTTTAATGTCGGCTTCAGTATATTCACCCTGATAAAGTCCGAGTTTCCATGTGTCGTCATTGAGCTGTTTGGGCGTCATGTCGCATATCACTACCTGTTTCAGTGCTCCGCAGCCGTAGTCACGGATATATGTCAAAGCCACGCCGGCTCCCATTGACCAGCCAACAAGAGTTACATCCGAGAGTGAAAGCCCCTGAATCAGTTCGTTGAGATCACTTGCCAGCGTTTCCATGGTGACATTTTCGCCGTTGGCGTTCTTACTGCCGCCGTGACCTCTTTGGTCATATGTGATAATACGAGCTTTGTTTTTCAGCATCTCTGCGGGGGCAGAATAGACCTTATGGCTGCTGGTCCAGCCGTGCAGCATCACGACTGTTTCACCGCTTCCGATGTCCTCGTAATAGAGCTTCATGCCGTTTTTCAGTTGAAATTCACTCATGATAGGATTCTCCTTGTAATGTGTTCTCAGCCGATTGTAAATAGTGGGAAATATCATAAATACGGGGTTTGGGCATTTTGAAGCGAGAGCTTATTTCTCCACCCGGGAAGGACGGATTTGGATTATTGATATTTCGGTATTCGCCCGAACCCGATTTATTCCCGGCTCGTCTCGCTCGGTCGGCTGGCTTAGTAACTGCGCAGAAATAATGAATACATTTAGCTCGTCAGAATACCGAAGGACACTTTATTTTTTGGCAATAAACGACTGATTAAATTCTGCACAGTTCCTTAACTTTTTGGAGTCTGATTTTATTGCTCTTGTTTTTGGGAATACTTCAACACCATGATCAGTGGGCAAATTAAAACGCCGCAGAAGAAATTGCTGATTCCATGCACAAGGTCCCATGGCAATCCTGCAATAATCCATGCTATGGTTCCCTGAAAATTCAAACCGAAGAATAAAGCCTGAGAAGGCGCATAAAGAGTTCCGTAAAGAAATCCGTGTGCGGAGCAAAGGCTCATATATACAATCGGCTTCCATTTATCAGGTATGTTTTTAGGCAGCAGCATCGCGGCAGCCCACAGAACTGTCCAGAGATACAGGTGAGGAATCCACCAGACCGCAAAGCCTGAGAATAATCCAAGCAAAAAAACGTAGATATAAATAGGATAAAGCGCTTTTTTTCTGTAAACGATCGTCATTGAAATGGTAAATACGCCAAGCAAATGAACATTTGGCAGAAATTCCAGGGCAATTTTGGAAGCATACATCAAAGCGCCAAGCATGCCAAATACGGCGATCTCTTTTACATTGAGCTTCATTATTTTTCTACTTTAAACGAATACTCCGTGCCTGCCGTAATATCGGTGGAATCAACGCCGGTTGCGGCATATTCACCGTTGATATAGAATGCCCAGTATTTTCCGTCGGTGTCATAATCCACAGTAATACCGTTCACGGTTTTCACATACAGACCGTAGGCACCTTCATTACCGGCAATAAGACCCAGATCCAGCAATGCAGCACCCACTGTCTTTTGATCGGTATGGATTTCATAGGCAGTTTCCTTGCCGTCGGCGTCAATGACCTTAAACGAGAATACAGTCTGACCTTCGCCAAGTACATTGGTGTCGGCAGTCTGTGCGTCGGTCTGGGATACAGCGACGGCGCTTGACGTGTCCTGAGTATTTGCTTCCTGGCCTTTTTTGATGTCATTGCAACCGGTTGTAGACAGTGCCATAGCCGCAGTCAGCACGATACAAGCGATGAATGACAACGATTTTGAAAATAGCGTCTTTTTCATAGTTGTACAACTCCTTGAATTATTGCATTATCCCTAAGCCGGCTGCCGCGACTTTCCACAGGGATTGTTGCCATCCGGATATTTCGACTTGATGCTTTTATTTTCACCTTCTCAAGATATATCATCATCTCAATGGCTTGTCTCCGATTGCGGCATCGGATAAGAAAATAAAATGAATTATCGCATCTCACGGCGACGGGCTCGTACAGGATTTTCGCCTGTTTCCCCGAACGGCTCATGTATTATAGCATACCTCCGGATAAATTACAATACATTTCTCGGCTTTGCTGAAATGTTTCACTAAGGGTATCTTTTGCATTTATTTAAAAAACTCTTGACAAATCAGTTAGGTTGTGCTAACATAATAACCGGAAGTTAGCTATGAATAACTTATCGGGCTGCGCATTTGAGTTAGAAAAGACTAATTTGCACATGCAACGGTTAGTCGTTCGTAACATATGCCAATATTCTATACGAGTCTGATGACAACGAGGGAGGAATGGTTATGATGCCATTGAGTCTTGCAAACATCGGCGAAGAGAATATCATCAGGAGAATCGGTGGAAGTCCGGAGGTGCGTTCGCACCTTGCCGACATGGGCTTTGTCGTGGGAGGCAGCGTCACGGTAGTGACAGCTATCTGTGGGAATCTGATCGTAAATGTAAAAGATTCGCGCGTTGCTGTCAGCAATGAAATGGCAAGCAAAATCATGGTATGATTTTTGTAATTTTTTCATTCAGGAGGAATTGATTTATGAACACACTCAGACAGGCAAAAGTAGGTCAGACCGTCAAGGTTGTCAAACTCCACGGTGAAGGCGCAGTCAAGCGCCGGATTATGGATATGGGCATCACAAAGGGCGTAGAGGTCTACATCCGCAAGGTTGCTCCGCTTGGCGACCCGGTGGAAGTCACCGTTCGCGGCTATGAGCTTTCGATCCGAAAATCCGACGCGGAAATGATAGAAATCAGCGATTAGGGAATAGCATTTTTTTGGATTATAGTTAGTTAAAGATAACCGTATACTTGAGTCAAAAGTGAATTGAAAGGATGACATGAAAAAATGGCAATCAAAATAGCACTTGCGGGCAACCCGAACAGCGGCAAGACGACGCTTTTCAACGCCCTGACAGGGTCAAATCAGTTCGTCGGCAACTGGCCCGGCGTGACGGTGGAAAAGAAGGAAGGCAAGCTCAAGAAGCACGACGATGTGACAATCATGGACTTGCCGGGCATCTATTCGCTTTCGCCCTATACATTGGAGGAAGTGGTGGCGAGAAATTACCTGATCTCCGAGCGCCCCGACGCAATACTTAACATTATCGACGGCACTAATCTGGAACGCAATCTTTACCTCACAACACAGCTCGTTGAGCTGGGAATACCGGTTGTGGTTGCTCTGAACATGATGGACGTTGTGGGAAAGAACGGCGATAAGATCAACACTGGAGAGCTTTCCCGACAGCTCGGCTGCAAGGTCATCGGGATTTCTGCTTTGAAAGGCGAGGGCGTGACGGAAGCTGCCGAGGCGGCGATTGCTGCGGCCGGGGGAGAAAAGACTGTTCCGCAGCACAGCTTCTCCGGCGCGGTGGAACACGCTCTGGCGCACATCGAGGAATGTATTGTTCACGA
>ONWI01000114.1 GCA_900321515.1 uncultured Eubacteriales bacterium
CGTTATTTTGAGTGCATCAACGCCGTCCGCGACAGACTCGGCAATTTTGAATTCTGGATTATAGGCGGCGGCAGCGAGGAAGAAAAACTAAGGGCCTATGTGCGTGAAAACCATCTGGAAGCACTTATCAAAATCACCGGCGCACAGCCCAATCCCTTCCCGTACATGCAACAGGCCGATCTGTACTACTGCGCCTCCTACCGCGAGGGATTCAGCACCACCTGTCAGGAAGCCGCCATCATGGGTCTGCCTGTCATTTCCGTCGATGTGGACGGCGCAAGGGAACTTGTCGAACTGGCGGGCTGCGGCAAGGTCGTGGGCAACAATGAGCAGGATATTAAACAATCTCTGATTGACCTGGCTGAGAAGGACGGCATTGCCGAATGGAAGCAAGCCGCCGGGAAATCCCGGAGTCTTTTCTTTAAACAGCCCAGGATTCGCAAAATCGAAGAAGCACTGGATTCAGTGCTTGGCAAGGGGAATGAATAAATGATCATTGGAGTTTGCGGGCTGGGATATACCGGCTCCGGCGCCGTCATAGACCTGCTGAAAGAATATTCCGGCTTGCAGGTGGAGGACAAGGATGAATTCGGTCTTGTGTTCCGTCCGGACGGATTGCAGGATCTCTGTTATCAGGTGACGCACCCCAGACGGTATATGTCGAGCGACATGGCGATTCATCGCTTTATCAGGCTTTACCGGCATACCTTCCGGCCGAGAGCCGGCTGGGGAAAGGATTATTCCGAGCAGGCGGAAGCCTATCTGGATGAATTCATCAACAGTATCGCACAGGTGTCGTGGATGGGAACATGGTCGGGAGACGCGTATATGAAGCCCTCTCTGCTCAATTCCGTCAACGGACACATCTGTATGAGGATCAGCCGGATCACCGACAGAAAATTCGGCAAAATGATCTATCCCAACCGGGAAATGTACCTCTCCGTGCTTCCCGAAAATTACATGAAGAGCGCAATCGAGCTGATCTCCCGGCTGTTTCAGATGCTCGGGTATGACGATTCCGGCACGCTGGTGCTCAATCAGCCGTTTCCGGGAAACGATCCCGCCTCCTGCTTCGGATATTTCCGGGACGCGAAGGCGATTGTGGTGGACAAGGATCCGAGGGATTTGTATTATCAGTGCAAATTCGAGGTAAAATCCAACTGCACATGGACTCCCTGCTACAGTGTGGAAAAGTTTACGGCTTACTACCGTGCGCTTCGCAGAGGCATGAAGCGGGAATCCTCCGAAAACGTCCTGTTTGTCCGGTTCGAGGATCTGATCTATGAGTATGAATCCACCGTAAAAAAAATCGAGGAATTCATCGGCTTATCGCCGGAGAACCATATTTATCCCAAAAAATACCTTGACACGGACATTTCTGTCAACAACACGCAGCTTTTCAGAAAATACGCGTCTCTCAAGGCTGACACCGCCCACATTGAAAGTCAGCTCGGTGAGTATCTTTTTCCCTATAACAATTACGAGATAAAGACACATTTCGGCGCTTCCTATAATGACTGACGGAAGGGATGTGAAGGATTGAACCGAATCTTAAATATCTGGAAAAATATGTCCGCCCCTTCCAAAGCCTCCATCGTCTTTCTGCTTGTCAGCATGTTTCAGAAAGGTCTGGCGTATATCACCACACCGATCTACACCAACCTGCTGACCACCGACGAATACGGAAGAGTCGCTGTCTTTCTGACCTGGTTTCAGTTAATCGGCATTGTCGCGATGTTCTCGCTGCAGGCGGGCGTATTCAACAACGGCATGCTGGAATACAAAGACAAGCGCGACGACTATATGCTCTCCATGCTGGTGCTGTCCAATCTCATCACTGCGGGGGTAGGCGTCATTCTGATTGTCGGATTCCCGTTCTGGAACCGCTATCTTCGTCTTGACATGCCGCTGCTTCTGCTGATGCTGCTGCTCTTCTTAACACAGCCTGCCATGAATTTCTGGCAGTCGAGGCAGCGATTCAGTTACAAGTATAAGGCGCTTGCCATAGCGACGATCAGCTCCTGTGTGGCGTCCCCGGCCGTGGCGGTCATCTGCATTCTGCTTTTCCCCGGCAACCGGCTGTACGCCCGGCTTTTCGGCGCGGAGCTTGCGCTGGTCGCGTTTTACCTCTTCTTTTATGTGCAGACATTTGTCAGGGGGCGCGGCAAGGTCAATCTCTCCTACTGGAAATTCGCCCTGACCTTCAATCTGCCGCTTATCCCCCACTACCTGTCACAATATCTTCTCAGCAGTTCGGACAAGCTGATGATATCCTATCTTGTCGGAGATACACAGACCGCATTTTATAACGTGGCGTATTCCGTGGCGGCGGTGGCAACGATTGTCTGGGGCGCAATCAACACATCTCTGCTCCCCTTCACATACGAAAACTGCCAGGCGAAAAAATACAAGCGGATCGCGGACGTGACCATTCCGCTGATGCTTGTGTTCGCGGCTGCATGTATGACGGTGATTGTGTTCGCGCCGGAACTGATTGCCATTATGGCGCCTCCGGAATACCAAATCGCCATTTATGTCGTCCCGCCCGTTGTGGGAGGCGTGTTCTTCCAGTGTATGTATTATATATTTGCCAACCCCGTCTATTATTTCAAGAAGCCGAAGTATGTGATGTACGCGAGCCTGATTGCGGCAATCGTCAATGTGATACTTAATTACATCTTTATTCCGAAGTTCGGTTTCACGGCGGCAGGATATACCACAATCGCAAGCTATATGCTTCAGGCCTTTATCGACTATCTGGCGATGAAAAAGGTCATGGGCTTTTCCATATATAACACAAAGCTGCTGCTGGGATTATCCGCGGCGGTGATCGCGGTATCGCTTGTCAGCACGCTTACCTATCGCTTTATTCTCATCCGTTACGGTCTGTTTCTTGCCATGCTGGCTGTCATCTACGTCAACAGAAGCAGACTGACGGAGACTTTCAAGACCATCAAAAAACGCGACTCAGCAGAAACGAAAGGATAATGACCATGAAAGCACTCATTTTAAATTCCGGTTTAGGCTCCCGCATGGGCGTGCTCACTTCAGAGCACCCCAAATGCATGACCGAGATCAGCGGAAACGAGACAATTCTCTCGCGCCAGCTCAGGCAGATTGCCGACGCGGGCATTGAAGAGGTCGTGATGACCACAGGCGCATTTGACAGCGTGCTGGTCAATTACTGCCAAAGTCTCGAACTGCCGCTTCACATCACATTCGTCAAGAATCCGGTCTACGCCGAGACCAATTACATTTACAGCATCTACTGCGCA
>ONWI01000139.1 GCA_900321515.1 uncultured Eubacteriales bacterium
ATATTATAATAAAATTATGCGAGACTGTCAATAGTCAATCAGAAAAAAGAAAAAGCACATTCACAGATAAACCATGAATGTGCTTGGTGGACGTTAACGGAATCGAACCGCTGACAACCTGCACGTCAAGCAGGTGCTCTACCAGCTGAGCTAAACGTCCGAAGATTAACCTGAATTAAATTTGAACACGCTTTCTCAAAGCGCTCTGTAATTATACTATAACAGAGCGCTTTTGTCAAGTCTTTTTTGAAAAAATTTTTAGTGTGCTCTTAGAGACTCTTAGAGACTTAGAGCTCTTAGAGCTTGTTCGGCATCTCTCCATGCACGGATTGCTTGCAGATTAATCAGCTTTTCATAAAGAAGTCCTTTTCCGACTCGGACGGGAATCGTCATCATTGCCGGCCTTGAAGCTGTAGACAGGCTTAATTATCTCGTCTATCCTAACCGTGGGCGAAATATTATTCACAATGTCCTCCATTCGCTTGTATGCCATCGGGCATTCGTCAAGTGTCTCACTGTTTATTGATGTGGAATAAATCCCCTGCATCTCCTTTCGGAATGATGATACTGTGAAGCTCTCTCTCGCCTCTCTGCGGCTCATCAGACGGCCTGCTCCGTGTGGGGCGGAATAATTCCAGTCGGGATTGCCTTTGCCTGTGCAGAGAAGGCAGCCGTCGCGCATATTGACCGGAATAATCAGTCTTTCGCCCGACTGCGCCGAAACAGCGCCCTTGCGGAGAATCATCTTTTCGGTATCTATATAGTTGTGAACGGTGGTGAATTCGCCGTCGATCTTGAGCTTCATGCCCTTTGCCAGTTCATGTGCCATGGCTTTACGGTTGAGCCGGGCAAAACTCTGCACTATCTTCATGTCGTGAATATACGACTCGAAAAGATTGCCGCTGACATAGGCAAGCTGACGTGGAACGTCACAGCTCAGACCGTAGCTGAGTGCCTTCAAAGCCGATTCTATCTCCTGCTCCCTGCCCTCTGCCTTGTATCGGGCAATAAGGCTGCGAATTTCATCCTGCGGTACGGAATTGAGTGCCTTCCAAGCAAGCTCCTGATAATAGAAAGCAACCTCAAGGCCGAGGTGTCGGCTGCCCGAATGAATTACAATATACATTCCGCCGTCCTCTCCCTTGTCGGCTTCTATGAAGTGATTTCCGCCGCCAAGTGTGCCGAGACTGCGGTATGCCTTGCCGATATCCACATTCCCTGCGCAATAAAGCTCGTTGAGGTCTATCTCCCCGGCAAATTGATGAGCTTTGGCGCGAATGCTGAATCCCGCCGGAATCAGGGCATGCACCGCTTTATCCAGCTTCTGCACTTCTATAAATCTGTTCTTTAATCTGACTACCTCCATGCCGCAGCCGATGTCAACTCCTACGAGATTCGGCACAACGGTGTCGGATATTGTCATCGTCGTTCCTATGGTGCAGCCCGTGCCCGCGTGAACGTCTGGCATTACGCGGATCTCCGAGCCTTGTGTGAATGGCTGATCGCAGAGCAGCTTGATCTGATCTATTGCCGACTGCTCCACTACATTTGTAAATACCTTAGCTGTATTGTACTTTCCGATTACGGTCTGTTCCATTGTCTGTGAATTCATCTCCTTTATCTCCAATCAATTAGATTGCAAAAAATAAAAAAAGTCGGTAATACGGGGCTTGCGCATTTTAAGCCGGAACTTTTTTCTCCAGCCGGGAAGGTCGGATTTTGATTTTTACGATTCCGGTATCCGCCTGACCCCCATTTTTGTCCTGGTGTGTTTCGCTCGCCCGGCTCCGCCTCGCTCGTGGGGGCTGCTAGCTTTTATCCTATAAATCGCCTCCGCGCAATACCTATTGTACCCCGCGGAGGCAGATAAATCAATATTTCAATGCTTAAGAAAAGCTAAAGATTATCAGCGGACTGCCGACAGAGCTTTTCTATCGCGGCATTGTGGCGGCTCCAGATCGTTCTCTCTGAAAGATACAGCTCCTGTCCAATGTCGGAGAGAGTTCTGCCCTCGATATAATGCATGAACAACACGGCGCGTTCCTCACTGTCACTGATGCTGTCGATAAGTCCGGCAATGCCGCGCTCGGCAGCCTCGGCTTCGGCGAGTTTCCTCACATAATAATCCACGGCTTCGTCAACCATTTCCACTACCCGCTCAACACGGTCAGAGATATCACCTGACCGGATGTTTGTACACTTCATTGCCACCGCCCTAACGTCGTACATACAGTCGCGTTTATCTTTTATCCTCTGACGCAGTCTCTGGCATTCAACATGCAGGCTTCTGTACTGCCTGAGCCTGCATATCATTTCCTGTCTGTTCATTTTGACGTCTCCTTTCTCTTTCCGCGTCGCGTTTTATGCCGAATACTATTGCCCGCAGCTTTCTGATGATCATGAGCTTTTCGGTGCATGAATGGCATATATTACTTTGATTTGTCACTTTGCATCCGCAGTATTTGCAGTGCCTTGTTTTTGACATTATAATTCCTCCTACTGTGTGTATTAAAAAGTGTAAAATGTCAGAAATTCTGAGCTTTGGCGTATTGAAGCGGGATTTTTTTACTTTTTTAACTTTTACAATCGCCTATGTGCATGTTGGGCTGTTTTCTTTCCAGAAGTATGCTCACAGGCGTATCCGGAAAAAGCGCGTGCAGCCTGACAAGCTCATTCCACCTGAATTCAATGCTTCCCCGCAGCCGTCTGCCGAGTGATGACACACTTATTCCCAGCGCGCCGGCAAGCTCCTTCCTTGTAATTCCCATTTCTGTGACAGCGGCTTTCAGATTTGGAAAAAGCGGTAAAGTATCATTTTGCATATGGGGCAGATCCTCCTTAATTCTTATTAATTCCTTTGCTGGAACTTATGCTTTTATTATAATACCTTAAAGTAAATTTGTCAAGTGTTTTTTATAAAAAATTCCAAGTAGGGAATTATTGCGGCTTGACACGGATGACATTATATGATAGTATAAAGGCATAAGGATATAATTAATAATCTCATTTCGGACGGGTGACTATTATGACATTCAACGAATACATCAACAGACGCAGAAAAGATCTCGGTATGACGGTTGACGAGCTGGTGGAACGTTCCGGACTTCCCAAGGGTACTGTCAGCAAGATCACCGCCGGTATCAATTCCAATCCCAAGCTGACAACAATCGAAGCCCTGTGCCGTGCGCTGATGATATCAGTAGACGACGCTATGGGGCTTGCTCCGGCAGCGTCAATATTTTCGTTCAGCGAGATAGATCATATAAACAAATACCGCTCGCTCGACAAATACGGAAAAAGCGTAATGGATTCCATACTGGATATTGAATATCAGCGCTGCAATCCCACGCTTAAAATGTTAACCCGCCCGTTTTACTCCATTTCAGTGTCCGCGGGCTTCGGCAATCCACTTGACGAGCCGCCGGAAGAAGAGATCGAAATCCCCGATACGCCTGAGAACCGCCGCGGCGATTATGTGGTGCGCGTAAGCGGAAGCTCTATGACTCCCGCCTTTAAAGACGGCGATCTGGTCTTGGTTGAGAAAAACGCGAGAGTTGATGAGGGCGATATAGGCATATTCGTGCTTAACGGCGAGAGCTTCATTAAAAAACAGGGCGTAGGCGAGCTGATTTCACTTAACCCCGAATATCCTCCCAGACCCTACGGTCAGACTGACAGCATTCTCTGCTGCGGCAAGGTGATCTGCAAACTAAAAAAACACTGAGCGCATTTCTCAATTGATTCTCACAAAATAGAAGAAGGACATTCCGCAAAATATCATTCACGGAATGTCCTCTTTGCTTTACCCTGATATCAAAGTGAATTAGTCGTCATTATCAGCTTTACTTGTATAATCCGGCCGTAGAATTTACAATTATTTACAAGTCTTTTTATTGGCTTGACAACATTATATTATAGGTATATACTTGATTTGACAGTGAAAAGGCGTTGTTTTTGTGATTTTACAAATGCCTTTGAGCTGTGATTTTCGCGCGATCTGTTGGAGCGTGCGCCGTTTTTTATGTGACTGGTTCAATAATCTAAAAAAGAGGTAAGGCAAATGTCAAAACGCACAAAGGTAATGGCGGCGGCCGCCGCCGTGGCGCTGCTGATCTTCACATTCAGCACTGCGATCATGTCCATAGTCATGCTGGTAAATCAGAAGAATGTAAACAAGATAATAGCCGTTTACATGGGACAGAATGAAGATCCCCAACAGGAAGACGACGTGGTGATCGCCATGAATTACACCATCAAATCCACCACACATATCTCCGACGCGTACAAATCGGGCGACACATCAAAGCTCAGCGACCGTGACAAGGAAACTCTTGAAATGGCTAAGGATGTTATAAAGAAAATAATCAAGGACGATATGACTCCCTTCGAAAAGGAAGAAGCCGTATACAAATATCTCACCAAAGGTATGAGGGCTACCACCAGCATACTCACTGTAATCTCAGATACGAGTTCCGATAACGACAATCCTCATGATGTGCTTAAAAATCACAGTGCTGTATGTGTCGGATATGCCACAACATTCAGGCTCTTCATGCAGATGCTCGGTATTGAGTGTAGAGTAGTACATAATACCTCTCTGAGTCATTCATGGGATCTGGTCAAGCTGGACGACGGCTGCTGGTACCACACCGACTGCTATATGGACAACGAAAGCGCAAATTACAGAAATTTCAATATGAACGACACAGACTGCCGTAATTCCGGTCATGAATGGAACACCGGATATTTTGAGGCGGCCAACGGCAAGAAGTACAACTATACCCTTATGTCTTGCAAGGAGATAAAGGATATTTACTCTATTCCGAAGGCTGTAATGGAAGCGCTCAAGGATAAGAAAAATACATTCAGTTTTTCCTTCAAGGAAAAAATCAAACCCGAGGACGAAAAGCTCGCAAAATACATGGTTGAATATCTCGACACCAATATATGCGATAACCAGAAATTCTACATTTCTTATCAGTGGACGTTCAACGATAAGGGCAATTATGTTCTGTGCTATTATGTGAGCTACAATGACGACTCCGAAACCGAACTCACGGAAAAGCAGCGCAATAAAATAGAAACCAAGATAAATCAGACTTTGAATCAGTATAAATTCTTTGAAACCTACGGCAACAATTATTAAACAAATCATGGGTCAGGGAGCGGATCAATAATGACTGCGATGAAAAAATTTACGGCGATTATTCTTTCGGCAGTTCTTTTCTGCGGCATATTAACCGCCTGCGGGGACGAAACCGAGGAAATAAGCATGTTCGACCTCAATCAGGCGCTGGTAGGATTTACAGCCGAGCCTGATAACATGAAATATGCCAGCAGCAGCGATTCAAACCCCGAGGAACTGCTGGCGCATGTCTCCAATATTGACTATGGCAAGGTCAAGGCGTTCTTTATCACATACGCATCCGACGGGAAAGGCAACGCCGACGAGATTGTTGCCATTCAGGTCAGGAAGAAATCCGATCTGAATGAAGCAGCCGCTTCTCTCAAATCGCATCTGGAGACCCGCAAGACGCTCTACGCAGGCTATGACAAGAGCCAGCTGCCCAAGCTGGAAAAAGCAAAGGTATTCACACGCGGCACACTCGCCATACTGATGGTCGCCGACGATGCCGATAGGATGGAGGCTGCGTTCTACAATTTCTTTAACAGTAAATAATTCTCATCTTCACTTGAGATCAGAATCAGGCGATTGTAAAAAGAAAAAAGGAAAGCCCGCAACGCCAATAATGGGGTGCAGGGGGCAAGGCTCCCTGCCAGGGGTCCGGGGGCAGCGCCCCACAAGCTCGGCGGAGCCGAGCGAGCGACACGCACCCGGAAAAAAATCGCGGTCGGGCGAATACCGGCATAGGAAAAAATCCAAATCCGACCTTCACACGGATGGAGAAAAAAGCTCCGGCTTAAAATGCGCAAGCCCTGTATTATCGCCTTTTTTCAAATTTTACAATCGGCTAAAGATTAGTATAAAACGGAGGGACTGCGCAATGGTATTCAGCAGCGCTGTATTTCTGCTGATATTCCTGCCCGTGGTGCTGCTATTCTATTACATACTTCCGGAGCAGGTCAGAAATCCACTTCTGCTTGCGGTGAGTCTGATTTTCTACGCATGGGGCGAACCGGTCTACATACTGATCATGCTGTTTTCGACGGTGTTCGATTACTGCAACGGTATCATGCTGGAACGTCTCGACCGGAAGGGTAAACCGGAGCTGCGCAGGTGGATACTTGTGCTCTCATTGACAGGAAATCTCGGTATGCTTGGATTTTTCAAGTATACCGATTTTCTGATAAGCAGCATTAACGCCCTGACAGGACAGGAATTCGACCTGCTCGGCATAGCTTTGCCGATAGGTATTTCATTTTACACATTCCAGACTTTATCCTACACCATCGACGTTTACCGGCGGGAAATTTCCGTGCAGCACAATATTCTCAGCTTCGGAATGTATATCTGCATGTTCCCGCAGCTTATCGCCGGTCCTATCGTAAAATACCGCGACATACAAAACCAGATAGACCGCAGGACGCTCTGCAACGAAACCATATGCGCCGGGATATTCCGCTTTTCCTTGGGCCTCGGCAAAAAGGTGCTGCTCGCCAATTCCTTCGGCGCAGTGTGGGACGAAATCTCCGCCCAGAGCGGGAATGCGGCATTAACCGCAGTTATCGGCGCGGTAGCTTATATGTTGCAAATATATTTTGATTTTTCCGGATATTCCGATATGGCGATAGGTATCGGAAAAATGCTTGGCTTTGAATTCCCAGAGAATTTCAATTATCCTTACGAGTCACGCAGCGTCACCGAATTCTGGCGCAGATGGCACATCTCGCTCGGCTCGTGGTTCCGGGAATATCTCTACATTCCTCTCGGAGGCAATCGCAGGGGACTGCCCCGGCAGATGCTCAATCTGCTTATCGTATGGGGACTCACCGGGCTTTGGCACGGCGCGGGATGGAATTTCGTGATATGGGGCCTGTATTTCTTTGTGCTGCTGGCGGCGGAAAAACTCTTCCTGCTCGATAAGCTCAAAAAGGTTCCGGCGGCAGTGGGACATATATACACACTGATTGCTGTGCTCATCTCGTGGGTAATATTCGCCTGCGACGACATCGGCTCGGCGGGACGGTATATTCTCTCGATGTTCGGCACAAACGGATTTGCCGACGCCGCTTCGGTCTATTATCTCAGGGAAAATTTCCTTATTATCATTGCCGGCGCGCTGCTTTCCGTCAGCTTTGTCAGACGCATTATCGCCAACCAGGTCAATTCCCTGTCAGACGCGAATTTGCGCTTCGGAATCAAGACGGCCATCGGCGCGGGAATTTATCTGCTCTCGCTGCTCATGGTTATCGGAAGCTCCTATAACCCATTCTTGTATTTCAGGTTTTGATGATTATGATTACGGATATATTTAATAGGATTTTTAAAAGAATAAAAAAAATAAACGCGACTCAGATCTGCATAGCCGTATTCATAGCCTTTCCGCTGATACTGTTTGCGACTGAAATAATTAAACCCGACCGCACGATTTCGGTCAATGAAAACAGAGTGCTTATTGCCGGCAAGGATATCAATACCGGGATATTCGACGGCCAATTTCAGCGTGACCTTGAAAAGTACCTCTCCGACCAGTTCCCGCTCCGGGATATGCTGAAAGGCGCAGAGGCGGGAATCAGGCTGCGTTTGGGTTCGGGATGCATAGGCGGCGCGTATGTCGGCAGTGACGGACGGCTTTTCCAGAAGCTGCTCGGGAGCGACGTGGACATCGGGAGGTGCGTCAGATACGCCGCGAGGATAAACCGCATTGCGGAACAGACCGGCATCGAGACGTATGTTATGTATGTGCCGTCTGCGGGGATCTCTCTGAAGAAAAACATGCCTTACGGCGCGCCCATGTATAATTACGACGCGCTGTATTCGGCTCTGCGGAAGGAACTGAAATCGGCGCGTATGATAGACCTTCGCGGTGCGCTTTCGGGGTACGAAGAGTATTATTACGCCACCGACCACCACTGGACAGCTGCGGGAGCCGCGGCTGCATATTACGAATGGTGCGCCGCCCATGGCACTGAGCCGGACGACAGAAAGTGTCCCACGATTATCTCGGTCAACCGGAACTTCCGCGGTACTCTCTGGTCCAGAGTGCCGAGCGAACTGATACACAGCGAGCCTCTGCAGGCATTTGAGATAACCGAGGAGGTGTCCGTTGAGGCTGACGGCAAAGAGATAAGTCTCTATGATTATCCGGCGCTCAGTACGAAGGACAAATACAATTTCTTTGAGGGAGGCAATCACGGAATTCTTACCGTGACCAACCCGAATGCCGAGAACGGCAAAACCCTGATGATTCTGAAGGACTCATTCGCAAACAGCTTTTTGCCCTGCATTGTGGGCGATTACGCAAAGATAATAATGGTTGATGAGCGTTATGCCTTTATCGACGCGGGGCAGCTTGCGACAGACGTCGGCGCGGATGAGATTGCGGTCATCAGAGAGATTATTTCCGTTGGCTGATTATCCGAGGCATCTATTTGATTGGAGCGAAAGAATCACAGCTGCCACCAATTGAGCAGTGTTCCGGCGAGAAACACGGCGGCACAAAGCAGAAGGAACGTCAACAGTACGACAGTCTTAGCATCGAGACCTCCGGACTTTTTGTGGGAATCAAGCCGGGAGGTCGCGATATCGGCATTCTTCTCTGAAGAGACGGGCTTCGTTTCGCCCACGGGGCAGCCGCAGACAGCACAGAATCTGTCGCCGTCAGTCAGTCTGGCGCCGCAGTGCATACAGTAATTCGGAATATCTTTCTGGGCAGTCGGCAGACCGCAGACGGGACAGAATTTATCGTCGGCGCTAATCTCCGCTCCGCAGTTTTTGCATGTCATGTCAAATCACTTCGCATAATGTATTTTTGCTGAACAGACCGTTTGATGTTCATAATCGCATGAGGAAGAGAATAAACAGTCAATAGTCTCCAAGCAGGCTTTGAATAAGCCTTGAAATCATTGTAATTATATCACACAGCAATGATAAATACAATAATTATAATGATATTATATCTTTTTCAAAGGTGAAGCCAATCCGGAATTTTAGAGCCTGAATAAAGGCGTCCCGCCCCGACAAGCCATTCCGCCAAGGAATAAGCCTGTGGGGGCGGGATTCATATGTGTATTGTAATCGTAAAGCTCCAATTGCTTATAAACACCGAGCATCAGTTGACAACGTATTCTTCCAGTAATTCTGCAAGACAGTTTCCGACAAGCTGTCCGGAATATTTGGCTTCGGCGAGTGTGTTTACATCTGTTCCGAATTCAATGAGCAGTGAATTCGGCGTGAGATCCATATTGTAGCGGAAGGGCGCAAAGTAGAGCGGACGCGCGAGTCCGTCGTATTTTTCCGCCATTTTCTTTTGCAGCTGCGCCGCCATGACAGAATTGTTTCTCCAGCCGTCAAAATCGAGCTTTCCCTCGTTGTCACAACCTGTAATTATCATAACCTGCGCCGCCTTCTTGCCATCAATTTTGACTGTAGGCTTTATCTTTGTTCCGTCGTCCCGGGTTATTGCGTCGCGATGTACGTCGATGACCATCTCTATAGACGGGTATTTTTTCAGATAAGCCTTTATCGTTTTACGGGCGCGTTCATACGCGCCCGTGTATTCCGGATAATCATGATAGGTGGTTATATGAAGGGTTCGGATACCGGCTTTTGTT
Organism: uncultured Eubacteriales bacterium; assembly: GCA_900321515.1. Classification (GTDB taxonomy): domain Bacteria; phylum Bacillota; class Clostridia; order Oscillospirales; family Acutalibacteraceae; genus RUG762. Next base: position 9,736 of record ONWI01000139.1, read on the forward strand.
AGTTTCTTTTCTATTTCGTCTGCGACGGCAACCACGCTCTCTGATTTGTCGGTGGTTCGGGGATTGTATTTCTTGCTGTATCTGTCGCTGCTCTTCGCGGCATAGCTCTCCGTCGTATGTGTGTGAATTATCAATACTTGATAGCCTGCGTTCTTTTTGATTTTGCATTTTGCACGGGCACTCAGCAGTTTCTTAATGTTCAGATCGTAGTTGGAATTACCGTCTTTTACATAGACACATCCGTAATTGTAGCCGGAATTATTGATTTTTTTCTCTATTACATTGCCTTTGTCATCGGCTTTCTTTTCGGACTTGGAATCATCCTGCGATGATGTGTCAGTTGATTCTTCACCGTTTCCCCTGCCGCCGCTTGCCTTTTCGGGCGCTGAAGCTTCATCTGATGAAATCGGTTCCGCGCCGTCATCTGTCTGCGCTGAGCTGTCATCCGGATTTTGCGCCGACTCGGATGATGACGCTGACACCGGTGGCATCATGCTGTGAGCCGAAAAGCTCGATACCCTGAACAGCAGCGCACCAACTGTACCTATCCCAAAAACAGCGAGCGGGAGCGCTGCCGCCGTTATTCCTCCGGCAGCTGCCGCAATTGCCCTGCGGCAGCTGCATATTCCCGAATGCACTGAAATTGATTTGTATCTGCTCATCTTTTTACCTCCGACGCGGCGGAAGACCGCATTTTTTATTTTTCAATGCAATTCATATGCTGTCCGAAAGCAGAATATGATGAGTGTCTGAATTTTTTTACACCGCAATCTGTGAGAAATTCATGTGCACAATTTCGGGAAAAATGGTGGTACAAATATTTAGATAATCTGTATCAATCCTTTCTGTGAATAACAAGAAGAAAGGCCTGAATCTTGTTTTTGGAGAATGAACTGTCATCCGATCTGCCCAAAAAACATTCAAAAACTGCTGATTTTCCCGCAACTATATTGACAATCATCGAATGATGAGGTACAATAAAAAATAAATCTGGTTTTGAATTTGATGTTATCTGATGACGAAAGGGGCGGAATAAAATAGGTGCGTCTCAGTCTATCCGCAGCAGTAAGCTGCATATTTTGGTGTCGCTGGCGTTGCTTCTGATGGTTCTGATGGGGTCATTTGCAGTGTGTTACCGTAACGAACTCATCATAAACAAAGAACAGTTGCATTCACAAAAACCATATTCATTGTCGCAGTCAGATGTAATACAAAATACAGATAAAGAACCTCCGGTCGTGTCGGCTTCTGATTTTGAAATTACGGTTGGTGATAGTGTAAGCTATAAATCCCACATTTCCGTTTCGGACAATGAGGACGATGCCCCTCTGATCGAAATTGACAATTCAGAGGTCGATCTCGATAAGCCCGGAACCTATACCGTTACCTATACCGTTACCGACCGCGCCGGAAATTCGACTGTGACAGCCGTCAGGCTGACCGTCAGGGATAATAAGGTCAATGAGCTTGACCTCTACTTGTCCGAACAGTCAAAAAGTATCCTCGAAAGTATTATTGACGAGGATATGAATGACATGCAAAAGGCATACGCCATTTATAATTATGTCAAAAAAAATATCGGTTACTCCAGTTACTCCGATAAGTCGGATTATAGGATTGCTGCCGCGGACGGTCTGAAAAAAGGCAGCGGAGACTGTTTTACATATTTTGCCGTTTCCAAAGTGCTTCTTGACGCGGCGAATATTCAAAATGTGGATGTGGTGAAGCTCCGTCTTTCCGAGGATCGTCCGAGACATTACTGGTCGTTGATTAATGTCGGCACGGGATGGTATCATTACGATTCTACGCGCTTCGCGTCGGTAGCCAATCTGTTTATGGTAACAGATGCAGAACTGAAAAAATGGGACAACAGGTATTACAGAAATTGCCATAATTATTCTTCTGACGGGTTGCCGGAGCGTTCCACCGAGTCGATCCAAAAAATGATTAATTATTCATCTGCCAAGCTGAAAGTGAAAGATTGATGTTTTTGACAGCGGGCGGAACAGAAAGGCAAAGATGGCAGTATGGCTTTATTGGGTGTAATTGGCGGGCTCGGACCTATGGCAACAGCTTATTTTATGCAGCTTGTCACCAGCATAACTGATGCAAAAACAGATCAGGATCATATCAGAATGCTGATCTACAGCGCTCCCGACATTCCCGACCGTACCGAGTACATACTCGGTTTAAGTGACCGAAGCCCGCTGCCAGGAATTGTCAGCGCAGGGCAGGCACTTGTCTCTATGGGGGCGGATGTCATCGCGATCCCCTGCATAACCGCTCACTGTTTTCACAGTGAGATTGAGTCTCGGATCCCGGTCAAAATACTTAACGCTATCAGGGACAGTGCTTCGCTGTTATCCGAAAGCGGGGTCAGGTCAGTGGGACTGATGGCAACGGAGGGAACGGTGCGCACAGGGCTTTTTCAGCGGGAACTGGAGCAGAAGGGCATTTCACTGCTGCTGCCGGATGAGGAAGATCAGCGGGCGGTGACGTCTCTTATCTACAATGACGTCAAGCGCGGCGGCGTCCCCGATATGGATTCCTTCTTTCACATAAAAGAGGGATTGCTTGGCAAGGGTGCTGAGGTCGTGCTGCTTGGCTGCACCGAACTTTCCGTCATTAAACGCGACTTCGACGTTGGTCCCGCAATCCTTGATGTGATGGAGGTTCTTGCGTATTCTTCAATTGCCGCATGCGGAAAACATGCCAGGAATAATCCCGTCATTTTTTAACACTTATATCAGGAGAATCTCTTTTACATGAAACAGAAAAATATTCTTGAATATCTCGAGGCAACCGTTTCACGGCTGCCCGATAAGACAGCCTTTGCAGATGACGTCTGTGAGATGACATTTTCTCAGGTGTATCATGACAGCCGGGCTATCGGGAGCGTGCTGGTGGAAAAAAATCTTTGCGGTGAGCCGATTGTGGTTTTTATGCCCAAAAGCCCCGCAACAATCGCTGCGTTTTTCGGATGTGTGTATGGCGGCTGTTATTATGTGCCGATTGATCCCGAAATGCCGCGCTTCAGAATAGAACTTATTTTTGAAAATCTCAGGCCGAAGGCCATTATATGCGACAGAGGCGTTGCCTCTGAACTGGAATCGTACCAGCACAGCGGAGAATTGCTTTTTTACGACGCTCTTGTAAAATGTGAAATTGACAGCCGCAGGCTGGACGTTATCAGAGAACGACAGATCGACACTGACCCGGTTTACATAGTCTTCACGTCCGGTTCCACCGGTGTTCCGAAAGGTGTAGTCGCCTGTCACCGTTCGGTTATGGACTATATCGAGCAGCTTTCTGATGTGCTTGGTTTTTCCGAACAGACAGTATTTGCCAATCAGTCGCCGCTGTACTTTGACGCCTGCCTCAAGGAGCTTTATCCCACAATAAAGTTCGGCGCTACGACATATCTGACGCCCAAGCAGCTTTTTATGTTCCCGATCAAACTGGTGGAGTATCTAAACCTTCATAAGGTCAATACCGTGTGCTGGGTTGTTTCTGCGCTGACCATGATATCTGCATTCAATACCTTCGACAAGGTGAAGCCGGAATATCTTACGACAGTGGCTTTCGGGAGCGAGGTCTTCCCGATAAAGCAGTTCAAGCGCTGGAGAGAGGCTCTTCCGGAGGCGTCATTTACCAACCTTTACGGACCCACCGAAACAACCGGAATGTGCTGTTACTATCGTGTGGACAGGGATTTTGCCCCGGAAGATGTCATCCCCATCGGCAGACCGTTTCACAACCGTGAAATACTGCTGCTGACGCAGGACAACAGGCTGGCACAGCCCGGGGAAACCGGAGAAATCTGCGTGCGCGGAACGGCGCTGACACTCGGTTATTATCACGACTTTGACAGAACCGGGGAGGTCTTTGTGCAGAATCCGCTGAACGACCGTTATCCGGATTTGATCTATCGCACGGGTGACATCGGCAGATGGAATGAGCGAGGCGAATTGATCTTCGTTTCGCGCAAGGATCACCAGATCAAACATATGGGGCATCGCGTGGAGCTGGGTGAAATTGAAGCCAATGTCAACCGGCTGGCAGGAGTTTCCATGTGCTGCTGTCTTTTCAAGAAGGAAAAAGATAAAATAGAGCTGTTTTATGTCGGCGAAATCGGAGAGGCGGAACTGCTTGCGGCATTAAAGGATAACCTGCCGCGCTATATGCTGCCCAACCGTACAAAGAAGCTGGACAGCCTGCCGTTGACTCCGAATGGAAAGACTGACCGCATGAAGCTTCAGCAAATGATGGAAAACCCGCAATAAAAATCGGACGTTTGTATAAGCAAAACAAAGAAAAAGGAGGTATGCATTTTGAAAGAACTTCTTGAAATACTGAACGAACTGCATCCCGACGTTGACTTTACAACCCAAAAGGGTTTGGTTGACGATCGGATTATCGACTCTTTGGATATCATTTCGCTGATTTCCGAAAT
>ONWI01000180.1 GCA_900321515.1 uncultured Eubacteriales bacterium
GGAAACACCTTCACCGTAAGCGGCATAGGTTATTTCAACAGGGCATTGGCAGGCGAATCCGGCATTTCCGAAAAAGCTCAGGGAGGCATACTCGAAAAAAACAAGCAGACTGTAGTCTATTACGCTCCCATCACCGGTGAAAAGGGAATAATCGCTGTATTGCTTGGTTTCGCTCCCGCTGAGCTTACCCTCTCAAACTACACTGAATATGACATGAATCCCTATTCCGGCATGTATATTTTAGACCGTTCGGGTAATACAGTCATGACCTCGCTCACCGCTTCGGGCAAAAGCTTTTACAACTTCGCAAAAAGCAGCAGATATGCCGACGGCACAGATCCCGGTTACCGCAAGGTGGAGACACGCACAGAGGAGCAATCCGGGGAAGATGAAAAATCCCCTAAAGCTCTCAGGATTACCACAGGTTATTACGCGGGAAACATAACAAATTCAGGCGGCTTTTTAAGCTGGCTTGGCACACACGATAAAGTAAGCAGTATTTACTTAAAAAAGAAACTTTCCACCAACGGATGGACATTGTTTTATGTGCGTTCGGTTGAACTTTCGGAGAGCACGGTTTCATTCATCATACTCAGCCGTGTGCTGCTCTTCGGAATTGTTGTTCTGTTTCTCGTCGCCATAATAATTATGCTGATTCTGCAACGGCGCAGCGACAAAGAAGTCACATTCCTCGCCTATAAGGATGAAATAACCGGTCGCGCAAACTGGCAGAAATTCGTCGCGGTCTGCAACTCAAGACTTGCGGGTAAAAGCTGGTGGAACAGCAAACACGCCGCGCTTTGCATTAACATAAACCGCTTCACCATATACAACGATTACTACGGACACAAAACTGGCGACCGTCTGTTGAGATACTTAGCCGAAACGCTCGATATGATGTGCTCCTCCCGCGAGATCTCGGCTCGTCGAGGCAGAGATATCTTTGTCGTTCTGTGGAATTACTCTTCACCCGAGGAGCTTAAAAAACGTATGGAAGACCTCTTCTCACTAATCAAAGACGGTCCGAACAGTGAAAATGTTTCTCTCTCGGTTGGCGTCTATCTGCTTGCCGAGGATGACAAGGACGTTATTCACGCAGTGGACATGGCAATTATTGCCGAACAGACGATCGAGGACGCCAAGGTCAATACTGTAGCCTATTTCGACGATAAAATCCGCGCGAAAATGACAGAGGAACACGAACTCGAAAAAAGGATGCATACCGCCCTTGAAAATGACGAATTCAAACTGTTTATTCAGCCAAAGCACCGCGTCTGCGACGGAGCTCTCGGCGGTGCGGAGGCACTTGTCCGATGGATCAGCCCGGAAAAAGGCTTTATTTCACCCGGGAAATTCATTCCTTTATTTGAAAAAAACGGTTTTGTAGGTCCCGTTGATAATTATATTCTCGAGCAGCTCTGCATATTCCAGCGCAACCGCCTGCGCAAGGGATACAAGACCGTGCCTATCTCTGTAAACGTGTCTCGCGTGCAGCTGAGTGATCCGAATCTGGTTGACGAAATATGCAAAATCGTGGACAAACACAGCGTACCGCACAAATTCATCGACATTGAACTTACCGAAAGCGCATGTTTTGACGACATGGACATACTTATAAACACCATCACCAAGCTGCGTTCGATGGGATTCCCTGTCTCTATGGATGACTTCGGATCGGGCTATTCGTCACTCAACCTGCTTAAGGAACTGCCTTTTGACACACTGAAAATTGACGGCGAATTTTTCCGCAATGTCACAGATGCAAACCGCGCAAATATTGTGGTCAAAAATATAATTGACCTCGCCAAGTCGCTGAATATGACAGTTGTTGCCGAAGGCATAGAAAAACAGGAACAGGTAGATTTTCTTAAAACCACCGAATGTGACCTCATTCAGGGCTATTACTACTCAAAGCCCATTTCAGCAAAGGAATTTGAGACTTACATGGCAAAAAACAAGATCGAAAGCAAATAATACTAATCTTTATCAATTCATACAAAAATCCGCTGCAAGCTTAGATATCAACTTGCAGCGGATTTTTGTATCTGAAATTGCTTATTATGATTGAGCAGGACTCCAGTTCCATGCATCCTTAGTCGGCAATTCGTTGTTGGCGCTTTTTCCGGCTGCCTGAATGGTCTGGAAAAGAATATCAACAGTGAGCTTGTAACCGGTCTCAGGCGGCGACTGTGTTGAATCTACTACTATAGGCAGCGGCGTGGTGGAATCACCGCTTTTGACAGGCGTACTATAATAGTAAAAGCCGTCACCTCCATCAGTCCAGCCATTTCCCGCATTCAAAGAATAAACAGGAGGGGTACTATAGACGTTGTTGCCTTTTTTCCATGAGACTACCGCAACCGCACGCACATACACTTCATAATTCGTATTGCCGACAGTCAAACTGTAATCCGGATTGACAGTCACGGCGACAGAGCGTGCTACTGAAAAAGAATTTTTTGCGCTGGAACTGCCTTCCATATTAAGGTACGCATAGGTTGGGCCGATTGACATTATCGAAACAGCCGACAAAACCGTGAGAGTTCCAAGGAGAATTGTCTTTTTATGGTTCGCAATCATCTTTATAAAACCTGAGATTTTCATTGTAACAATACCTCCCCTTCCCTATCAGTCATTAGGTATGTGCACGTCGTAGCCGAGCCAGTTCAGATTTCTGAAATTGCCCTTACCGAAATTCACTTCCAGCGGCACATACAGATTGTCAACACCTGCTTCAGTCTCAACTGACGCAGCTGAAACACGCCTGTAGTCCCAGCTTCTGCGAGTTACGCTGTAGGTGCCAAATGGCACGCGTGGAACCGTCACACTGCCTTCCGCCGGTATGAAAATATTCAGATTAATGCCATTGCCACTCAGGATGAAAACATTGTCTCCTCCGCCATTATTAATGACCAGATCCACCAGATTTTCTGTCCAGCCCGGATAAAGCGTCATATTTCCATTAACCACAGTGCCTTCGTCGCCAAAAGTGAATACCTTCTCATCTTCTCCGTCCATGTACACCCATTCTTTGAATGTAAAGTCCGCCTTAGTCGGATTCTCAGGAATACTTGACGCGGGAATTTTGTTGCCTGCTTCGACTTCGATTTCAGTGTGAAGATTGCTTGGGCTGCTTGTTCCTTTATCCTTAAGGAACGTCACCTTGTAAATCTCATTCCATTTCGCGCGGACGTCAATCTCCCTTGAAGTGATTTTTGTGCCGGAATCAGGTTCATCATTATTGTGGAATTCCAGCTGGTGTTCTCCGGTGCTGTCAGTGTACCACCATCCATTGAACACAAAGCCGTCCTTCATTTCCTTATCCGCGCCTATAAATGATCTGTTTATTGTATTGCCATATTCTATCACAGGATTAGCGAAATTATTGGTTCCGTCCCAGAAGTGAACGGTACAGTAGATTCTGTTCCAATTGGCGTAGATATCCTGATCGTGTCCGGGCATGGTGTGGGTAGCCCAATCAATCTTATAGGTTTCCGTCCATGTTTGTTCGGTGTACCACGCGTCAAAATCGTAGCCGGTTCTGTCAGGCTGAACAATTCCTAATTCGTTCAGCTTCCTGCCATACGGCACGTTGTCTATTGTCAGTGTTTCCGGATCGTCTCCGTTGTTTTTGTGAACAGTCAGTTTGTACTCCTTAGGAGTCCATACGCCGTAAACGATAGTGTCAGCAGTTACGGCAGTTGTGCCAAACACAAACGGTGCTCCTCCGGACGTTTTCCACCCAGACTGTTCATAGTAGTCACGCGAAACGCTGGGTTCCTCTGAAGCGGGAACAACATCTCCATCCTGAATATTTTCTATAAGGGCAATACGGCTGTTGCCTGCTCCCTCAAAGTTGTAAACAGAGACGGTAAATGATGGGATTTCTTCCCACTCGCCGTAAACATTCAGGTTTTTTGTTACCAACGTGCTGTTAAAGACGAAATCCACACGCTGGTTGGTTTCATCGAGGGTATACCACCTGACAAATCTGAAGCCCTCACGAGAATAACTGCGGATCGCGGCAGTTGTCGGAACAGTCTGATTATCCTCGACTTTTACTTCACTCGCCAGACTTGCACCGCCTTCACACGCATAAACATTCACCATGTGATATACTGTGTTATTCTTCTCCCACAGTGCATAGACATACTTATCGTGCGCCGGCATGACAACCGGCCATGTCACGGGAACAGAAAACTCCGGATCATCGTACCATCCGATAAAGGTATAGCCCGATCTGCTCGGATTGCTGGGACGATTTACTGATGTACCGGGCTTGAGTTTTTTGGAAGATATACTTGAATTTGCGTAATAAAAGGTGAATTTTTTATTGCTGTCTACGGCGTTGTAATAAAGCGTAAAACTGTATTTGTTGCCGTTGTTTTTTTGATATCTCTTATACTCATATCCCTCAAATTCCGGATATAACTTCGGTGTTATGAAATTGCTCTCAAATGTACCGTCGGACAGGTACAGATAATAATATTCATTACCAATCGAACTTCCTAAGCTGATTCTGTATTTGTACTCTTTTAATCCTGTTTCCCAGTTTACAGGGAAAGAATATTCCTGCACAGCCGCACTGACGATTGCTGATGACAATGTGCACGGATTATTCCTGATTATTTGACCGTCAGACAATTTCACACCGCCAAACTCATAGGTAGTGCCGCCGCTCACCGGATTAGTGGTAACGTCACCATGTTCAGGCCATAAACCTTCAACATTCTGATCATATCTGGCAGTTATCGTATAGGTAGAACTATATGATACGGAGTTCTTAGAAATAACCGGAGCTGTTGTCCAGTCCGCTTGGCTTCCGTTAATTATTCCCGGAATATTAAAATTGACAGTGTAAGTTTTTCTTTTGAAGTACAGCGCGAAAACTGTGGTGTTGTCACCCTTGATTGTCTTGGGTCCGACGTCTCCCGCCACTCTATCAATATAAGGAGCTAATGATGTATCCGGAAATGCCTGCTCTTCTTCGGTTAATGTATATACACTTCCCGCAGTCATCTCAGGTCCGACAACCGAGCGATAGGGCACGGAAGGAAATGCGCCGGTATCCGGATCATCAAGCCAATATTGAATCGTATATATTCCCGTGTCAGATGTGATGCCTGACTCAACCCAATTCGCAGTAAAGATCACATTATAGTCCGGCACAGTGAGGCTGCCGTTGTTGGCTTGCGTTTCCAGTGCCGTCTTCTGCGAGGATTCAAGCGTGTCAGGAGAAGTCACAGTCCATCCTCTGAATGAATAGCCGTTCCTGTACGGTGTATCAATCATCATTCTCTCGCCGGCAGTTCCGCTCATATCATACGATGTGCTCTCGTCTATAACAAAGGTCATCGTACGGCTTTCCGCACCTCGCAGCGGAACAAGCAGCATTCCTCTGATGGGGACCACATTTTCCTGAACGTCTGCCGGAGGTTCGGGCTGCCCGCCGTCAACGGAATCGCCATCGCTGCCTCCATCGGCAGGATCAGTTGGTTCCGCCGCCGGTTCGGTGATAATCCGCGACGGTTCGGTTGTGGGCGAGGCAAGATCGGTGGCACCATCTGCCGGATCACTTGCCGCAGCAGTCGGATCTGTGACTGCTACGGACGGGTCTGTTTCCTGCGTATTCCCATTCTGTGAGGAATCGGTAGGATCATTGAGTGAAATGGTCTCTATTGTCGTCCCGGTCTCATCATCATGAGACGGCTCAGTTTCCTCGGTCTGATTCGATTTCAGCAAAACAGTCAGCACATCGGAATAGACCTGATTGCCCTCCGCATCAGTCGCCTGACAACGGAATAAGCACTTGCTGCCGCCGTTTGCGTATTTGCGCGCAAGGCTGAAGGTAATCTGTATGCTCCCGCCGCTCGAAACATTCACATACTGTCCGCTCTGGGCCAAATAAGCCTGCCACATATAGGACGTATAATCTCCTGATTCGACTGAAATCTTCGGGAATACATCCTGTCCTTCCGTCAAAGTAATCTGGGTGGCGGCATACAGACCGTTTAACAGGCGAAAACTGCCTGTGTTGCCTGATTTAACCGGCTCTCTGCCTCTTCCTGCTGCTATCGCCACAAAAGGGACTACCAGAATAAGCAATCCCGCAGCCA
>ONWI01000152.1 GCA_900321515.1 uncultured Eubacteriales bacterium
AATTGATACATTTCACTTTCTGAAACACGCAAGCATACTGTATTTTTAAGCAGAAAATGACTGATTAAATTCTGCATAGTTCCTAAATCTGTGACATCACCAATTCTTATACAAATTTTCGATTGAAAGAAGACAATGATTCGCGAGGATATTTTGTGCCATGCAAGGATGACGACGACGGCGGGCGCCAGCCCGCCTAGGAGGAAGACAAAGCAGGGTGCAAAATAGACCGCGAAAAATGTCTGATTTTAGTCGAAAATTAGTATTAACCCAGTCATCTATCAGTATTTTTATTGTATGCAAAATGGCTAAATAATAAATTTAGATTACCACTTGACATAAAAGACCTGACATGCTATAATGCCTATAATTCTTATATATTTAATATGTAAATTTGAGAGAGGAGAGAGCACAGTGTGTGAATTATTTGGATTATATGCACACCAATCCAAAAATATAAAGCCGTATCTGAAAGAATTCTTCCGTCACAGTGTCAGACATCCGAATGGCTGGGGGCTGGCAACTTTTGAAAACGGTTATCCGACGGTGCGCACTGAAATGGTCTCCGCCGAGAAAAGCAAGGTATTGCCGGATATTGTCAACGCACTTCCCGACAGTAAAATACTGCTTGCCCATATACGCAGAGCCACGATCGGAGGAGTAAAGCCGGAAAATTGCCATCCTTTTGTACGCAGCGACGTCAGCGGTAGCACTTGGACGCTGATGCACAACGGAACTATTTTCTGCGGAAATGAGCTGAACTGCTACAAAGCGCTCCAGAACGGCGATACAGACAGTGAGAGGATACTTCTTTATCTGATTGACCGAATCAATGAAAGGATTGACAAGAGCGGCGGGGCGCTGACGCTTGCGCAGCGTATAAAAGCGGTGGAACAGGCGATCGGCGAATTGTCCTACCGTAACAAGCTCAATCTGCTGATTTTTGATGGCAGCGTGTTGTATGTTCATGTCAATATGCGCGATACGCTTCATGTCAAACGGCAGGACGATGGAGCCATGTTTTCGACCGTACCTCTTGAGCCGCAGGGCTGGGAGCCGCTGCCCCTTAATTCGCTGCTGGTGTACGATGAGGGCAACCTCGTCTATCAGGGCGAAAATCACCGCAACGAATACATTGACGTGATGGGACGCATTACACTTGAATATAATCTGTGATGAAACGAGGAGCGATCAGATTGAAAATGATGATAAAAAAAACACCGCAAGCTCTTGACGAAGCCATTTACGAAAAATACATCAAGCCGACCCAGCGCGTGCGGAAGCCCTGTGTCGGCTCGGAATTTGAACTCCCTATCGTCAATCTGAGCGGCAAGGCTGTAGATTTTGACGCAGTTCACAGGCTGACAAATGAATTTGTGGATTATTTTTCCTTTGATCTTGCGAGCCGGGACGAAGAAGGTCAGATCTATGCGGCGCAGTCGCTTCAAAACGGAGACACGCTCTCTTATGATTGCAGTTATAATACGCTGGAGTTGTCCTTCGCTGCGGAATCTGACATTCACGTGATTGACAGCCGCTTTCGTCAGTATTATACATTCATTCAGGAAATCCTAAGCGAATACGGACACACGCTGACCGGAATGGGCGTCAATCCTCACTACGCCGTCAACCGGAGCGAGCCTATTCACAGCGGACGGTACAGAATGCTGCTGCACCATCTCAAATCGTATGAAAAATATGGAGATGCCATTCCGTTTCACAACAATCCCAATTTCGGACTGTTTTCCTGCGCTGCACAAGTGCAGCTTGATGTGGAAGAACAGGAACTACCGGAGGTATTCAACACATTCAATAAGCTGGAACCGCTGAAATCCATTCTCTTTGCCAATTCCCTGTGGGGTAAGAATAATGAGCTGCTCTGCGGGCGCGACAGGTTCTGGAAAAACAGCCTCCACGGTCTGAACCGACACAATGTCGATATGTATAACGTGACGTTCGATTCGTCGGAAGATGTGACCTCATACATTAAATCAATGAGCCTGTACTGTGTGGAGAGAGACGGGAAATATATCAATTTCAGACCGACGCGCCTTGAAGATTATTTTTCAGCCGACAGCATAGAAGGGGAATATTTTTCCCAAGACGGCTATCATCCCATTCGTTTTGCGCCGGAAATGGAAGATCTGCACTATCTTCGCTCCTTCAAATTTGAAGATCTGACTTATCGCGGAACGGTGGAATTCCGTAGCGTATGCGCGCAGCCTGTGCGGGATCTGATGACCGTAGCAGCATTTCACACCGGGCTGATGGAACGTCTGCCCCAACTGACCGACAGACTGAATGTCGACACCACCCTGTATCATAAGGGCTACAACGCTTCGGAGCTTCGTGAACTGCTTAATCGGCGCGAGTTTCCGTCCTTTCTGAATAAGGAAGAAGTTTCCGGTCTGCTTACTGATGTGTTGGATATAGCCGCGGAAGGGCTTCGTGAAAGAAATCTGGGAGAAGAAAGCTATCTTTCTCCTTTATATGAAAGGGCGCAAACGCTGCTTTCTCCGGCGCGCCGTATGGCGGAAGGACTGGAAAACGGCATTTCCCTGGATGCTTTTATCAGGGATTACGCACAGCTTTGACAACACATGAAAAGGAGTGCTGCAGCGCATGACATTCAATTATCACAACTCTCTGCTAAGAGAATATATCTACAGTGGCGGATTCGGTCTGGAACGTGAGACGCTTCGCGTAGATTCCGACGGGAAACTGTCGCAGACGGCTCACCCGTTTGGCGACGACGCACACATTTCGAGAGATTTCTGCGAAAACCAGGTAGAGATCATCACGCCGCCTACGGACAGTCCGCATGAAGCGGTTCTGTCGCTTTATGCGCTTCACAAAAAGGCGACCGCCAAGCTGCTTTCTCTTTCTCAGGGGAGGGAATATCTGTGGCCTTTTTCCAATCCTCCGTATATCAGCGGTGAGGATGAGATTCCGGTAGCGCGCTTCAGCGGCAGTCAATCCGACAAGATGACCTATCGCGAATACCTTGCCCGAAAGTACGGCAAGCGTAAAATGCTGTTCTGCGGCATACACTGCAATTATTCCTTTCACAGCGAGCTACTGAAAGCCGGATTTGATGAGAGCGGAGCAAAGTCTTTCCGGAAATACAAGGATGCTGTTTATCTGACGCTGGCACAACGACTCACACAATATGGCTGGTTAATTGTCTATCTGACGGCGGCCAGTTCTGTCAGCGACCCTTCCTTGTTCGACGGCGCGACTGACGGAAATGTTTACGCTTCGCCCCGATGCGGCGATCACGGCTACTGGAATGAATTTGTACCCATTCTGCAATACGGCAACATCGTCGATTATACCGAAAGCATCTGGCGCTACATCCAGGAAGCCTCCATTGTATCCCCCTCTGAGTTGTATTATCCCATCCGTCTTAAACCAAAAGGGGAAAACCGCCTCGACCATCTTCGCTCAAACGGCGTGAACCACATTGAATTACGTATGCTCGATGTGAATCCCTTAACGCCTGTGGGTATTTTTGAAGAAGATATCGCGTTTATTCAGCTTCTTATTCTGTATCTGATGTCGCTAAAAGACGATGAATGGAATGAAGCGGCACAAAGAACCGCTGTATCCAACATAAAAAATGCGGCTTTGTATAACGACGAGCGTATTTTGATCGGGAATAACGGCGGCAGCACACCGATTCGTGAAGCGGCAGCGGAGGTGTTGCTTAAAATGCGTGCATTCTTCCGTTCACTTGGCGCGCCGGAGGATATTTTTAATGTGCTGGATTATCAGCAGAGGAAGATTAACGACCCTGAGAACCGTTATGCCGTGATCATCAGAGAGAAATTCGGCGGTGATTTTACCGCAAAGGGACGCAGGCTTGCCGCAAAATACGCGGAAGCAAATTGAAATCCATTCGGAAGGGAAGGCTGGCACATTGGGTAAAAGGGTCATTGTCGGAATGTCGGGCGGTGTGGACAGCGCGGTTGCCGCGTTCCTGCTGAAACAGGCGGGATATGAGGTGATCGGCATGACGCTGCGCACATGGGAAAGCAGTGACGGTGGGGAAAGTCGGTGCTGCGAGATAGACGACGCCCGTGAAACTGCGCGGCAGCTTGGAATTGCTTATTACGCCTTTAACTGTCTTAGGGATTTTCGCCGTCATGTGGTTTCTCCCTTCGTCGAGGCCTATCTTCACGGACAAACGCCCAATCCCTGCGTAAACTGTAACCGATTTGTCAAATGGGAACGGATGCTTTATTACGCCAATGTGTTGCGTGCGGACTATATCGCAACAGGCCATTACGCTGTGGTCATAAGGACGGAAAACGGGCGGTACACCCTTCAAAAAGCCGCTTCAGAACACAAGGATCAGACCTATATGCTGTGGCGGCTCACGCAGGAGCAGCTTTCGCGCACGCTCATGCCGCTCGGAAAGCTGACAAAGCAGGAAGTCAGAAGCATTGCGGAGCAGGCAGGTATTTCCGTGGCAAAAAAGCCGGATTCTCAGGAAATCTGCTTTGTGCCGGAAGGCAGCTACGTGGATTTTATTGCGGCAAACGCGGATGATTTCATACCGAATGAGGGAAATTTTGTGGACCGCAAAGGGAATATACTCGGCAGACACAAGGGTATCATACATTACACTGTCGGTCAGCGCAAAGGCCTTGGAATTGCTTTGGGGGAGCCGAGCTATGTCAGCGAAATCCGTGAGGATTCCAATGAAGTGGTGCTGGGAAAAGCGGATTCACTTCTCCATGGCGGAATTGTCTGTCACAGGCTCAATTTTATGGGCATTGCCGATCTCCCCATAGGTCAATCCATACAGGCAAATGTAAAAATACGTTATCACGACGGCGGGACAAATGGAATGCTCACAAGAATCAACAAGGATTTAGTGGAGATATCCTTTGAAAATAAAGTACGTGCACCCGCTCCCGGACAGTCGGCGGTATTTTATGATTCGTCAGGCTGTATTCTGGGCGGCGGAGAGATACGATACGCAAAGTAAAAAAACAAATTCGGGTACGAGTCTCTTTCTGTCAACTCGTACCCGAATTTGTTTTTATTCATCCTATAGTCCTATTTTTCAGTCTGCTGGGGACGCTGATCGGGGTTTTTGGTGTAATAATCCTCCAGCGCGTTCTGAATGGCTTCTTCCGCCAGAACAGAGCAATGCATTTTGTAGTCCGGCAAACCGTCGAGCGCCTCGGCAACGGCCTTGTTGGTGAGTGTCATCGCCTCGCTGACGGGTTTGCCTTTTATCAATTCAGTGGCCATCGAACTGGAAGCGATGGCGCTGCCGCAGCCGAAGGTTTCAAATTTTACATCGGTGATGATATCGTCGTCGATTTTAAGATACATTTTCATGATATCGCCGCATTTTGCGTTGCCGACCTCGCCGACGCCGTCCGCGTCCTCGATTACGCCCACATTTCTCGGATTGCGGAAGTGATCCATCACCTTGTCGCTGTATAATGCCATAATTTTTCCCTCCTGATTTATTATCAAAGAATATGCTGGATTTTGCCGCTGTTCAGATCTCTCCACACCGGCGAAAAGCTGCGCAGGTATTGCACCACATCCTTGACCGCCTGAATGATGTATTCCACCTCTTCATCCGTGGTCTCTTCGCCGAGTGTCAGACGCAGAGAACCGTGCGCTACGTCATGCACCCTGCCAATGGCAAGCAGCACATGGCTCGGATCGAGCGAACCCGAAGTACAGGCCGAGCCGGACGACGCAGCAATGCCCTTGTCATCGAGCAGCAGCAGCAACGCTTCTCCCTCAATTCCTTCAAAGCAGAAGCTGACATTGGAAGGCAGACGTTTTTCCCTATCGCCGTTAAGTGCGGAATGCGGTATCTCAGAGAGACCCTCGATCAGTCTGCTGCGGATGGCGGTCAGTCTGGCGGCGCTGGTTTCCATGTTGGAGACAGCCTCCTTGAGAGCCGCAGCCATAGCGGAAATTCCGGCGACATTTTCAGTGCCTGCTCGTCTGCCGCGTTCCTGTGCGCCGCCTTCGATCAGGCTGGAAAGGCGTATGCCCTTTTTTGCATAGAGAAAGCCAACGCCCTTTGCACCATGGAATTTGTGCGCCGAAGCCGAGAGCAGATCAATGTGGTACGCCGCCACATCAACCGGAACATGTCCGACAGCCTGTACGGCGTCGGTATGAAACAGCACCTTGCGCGCTCTGCAAATCTCGCCTATTTCCTTGATGGGCTGAATGGTGCCGATCTCGTTGTTCGCAAACATAACGGTGACAAGACAGGTGTCTTCACGGATAGCGGCTTTTAGCTCGTCGATGCGAACAATGCCGTTTTCGTGAACGGGAAGAAGCGTGATCTCAAAGCCCAGCTTTTCGAGCTTGTTCAGCGTATGAAGCACCGCGTGGTGCTCGATGGCCGTGGAAATGATATGGCGCTTGCCCGCCTTCTGTCCGATGGCGGCCGCCGAGAGAATCGCCTGATTATCTGCTTCGCTGCCGCCTGAGGTAAAGATGATTTCGCGCGGGTCGGCGTTGATGATCTGAGCGATATCCTTTCTTGCTGCTTCAATGACCTCTTTCGCTCGCTGCCCTTCGGCGTAAAGGCTGGAAGGATTGCCGTATATTTCATCCAAATAGGGCAGCATCGCGTCAATAGCAGTGCGGCTCATTCTGGTAGTAGCGGCGTTGTCCGCGTATATTTTCATTGAAAATGACCTCCTTTTGATTTGATTAAGATTATAAACCTATTTGCCTACTTTGTCAATAGGCTTTATATAAAATCGTTTTCCATTTTAAAATTCGTCTGTATTTTGTCTATTTTTTGTTCACAAAACGGCAATTGATTATTCAAAAAGCGGAATTTGGTTTAATTCCTATATTCCCTATTGACAAAATAGGTTTTAAGTGCTATGATATTGACACAAAGCAAATCTCAGGGCAAATCGCACTTTGGATTTTGCTAATAAAAACCGTACAGGTTGAAAGGCGTTGATGCTTATGAAGCAAACCTTTGAGAAGCTATTGAGAGCTAATTTCCGATTTGGTCGAATGTGTTGCTGTCGCTGACTTTCAGATTCAACGAATCTTTTTTATACAATCACAACACATTACAATCAAAAGGAGACAAAAACATTATGAAAAAGAAAATCATTTCACTTGCATTGACGGCGGCGCTTGCCCTTAGTTCGGTATTATCCCTGACATCCTGCGGAGAGAAAGCCTCCGGTTCTTCCGACGACGCAGACAATAAGGCTGCGTCCATCACGATCGCCATTCCCAACGACGCGACCAACGGCGGCAGAGCGCTGCTTCTGCTGGAAAGCCTTGGCTATATCGAGGTAAAGGACAGCGCGGGTATTACAGCTACCGTGCTTGACATCGAAGAGAACCCCAAAAACATTGAATTCAAAGAGGTCGAAGCCGCGCAGATTCCAAACGTGCTTCCCGACGTGGATTACGCGGTTATCAACACCAACTATGCGCTTGAAGCCAATCTCAGTCCCGCAAAGGATGCTCTCGCACTCGAAGGCGCTCAGTCGCCCTACGTCAACGTGCTTGTCGTCAAAGAAGGCAATGAAAAGACCGACAAAATCAAGGCTCTCGCGGCAGCGCTGGAAAGTCAGAAAGTGGTAGACTTCATCAATAGCAAGTATCAGAACGAGGTCGTTCCCACAGTTGCGAACCCGACCAACGGTTTTGACGACTCTGTGGATTACGATTCTCTCAAGGGTCAGACAATCACAGTGGCTGCCACTCCCGTACCTCACGCCGAAATCCTCGCGGTGGTCAAGGACATTCTCGCGGAGAAGGAAATCACGCTTGATGTAAAGGAATTTACCGACTATGTGCAGCCCAATAATGTGGTGGAAAGCGGAGAGATCGACGCGAATTACTTCCAGCACACTCCCTACCTCGATAATTTCAACGAGGAAAACAAAACGCATCTTGTTGTCGTATCCTCCATTCATGTGGAACCCATCGGACTTTACGGCGGCAAGCAGCCCACGCTCGACGCGCTGAAGTAATACTATAGCAATCCAAACAAACAAAAAGACAAGTTCGGCGCGCTGGTGAGCACATGGTTGCGTTGTCGTCCTAGGTGGGCGCCAGCCCACCGTCGTCCTCCGCCTTGCCCTGCACTCACCATCATCGCCTCCTTTTGTCTCCCT
>ONWI01000048.1 GCA_900321515.1 uncultured Eubacteriales bacterium
AGAATGCCACCATCGAATTCGACGCGGTTCCGTTTTCAACGACGGATGAGGCGATTACGGCACTGAAAAACGGAGAAATTGACTGCGTGTTTCCCGTGAATCTGACTTTGTACGATGGAGAAGATCTGGGACTGCTGACTACTGAGCCGCTGATGAAAACCGAGGTTTACGCAGCGGTAAGAACTTCCGACCGTCATCATTTCTCGCCGGACGGCGATGTGACCGTAGCGCTCACTGAAACCAACCGAAATGACCGGACGTTTCTCATGGAATATTTTCCGGACTGGACGCCGGCGTATTATGACAGTCAGGAGAGGTGTATGCAGGCGGTTGCCGAAGGGGAAGCAGACTGCGTGTTGGTTTGCAATTATCAGCTCGGCAAGCTGGATGATACGCTCCAGAAACATGAGCTTACACCCATCACCACCGGCCGCGATATAAATTTTACCTTTGCCATCCGCAGCGGGGATGATTATCTGTATTCCATCATGAATAAAACCGGGCATTATCTGCCGGAATCCGCCGTCAATTCGGCGCTGGTCTCCTATTCCTACGATGAGAAGGTCATGACCGTATACGATTTTCTTCAATTGCACATGGTTGCGGTAGTCACGGTGCTGGGAACGATTCTGGCGATAATCCTGTTTTTCCTTGCCAACAGTATGCATTCCACAGCCAAAGCCAAAGCGTCCTTGCGAGCGCTGAAGGAATCCCTCAGCAGAGAAGAAAAGCAGAAGAAGGAGCTTGATGTGACAAAAGACAAAGCATACACCGATTCCCTCACGGGCGTAAAGAATAAAAATGCCTATGTGGAGGCATGGGGCGCCTTGCAGCAAAGGATTGCCGACGGAGAAAAACCGGAGTTTGCGGTTGTAGTGTTTGACGTCAACGACCTCAAGCGCATGAATGACATTTACGATCATGAAGCGGGGGACCGACATATTCTCTCCGCCAAAAAGCTCATTTGCAACGTATTCAAGCGCAGTCCGGTCTTCCGCATCGGAGGGGACGAATTTGTAGTGATTCTGACTGACACGGATTACGAGAACGGTATTTCGCTTTTGCACTCCTTTGACCAGCAGGTCGAATATAACCTGAAAAACGGTCTGACAGTCGTCTCCGCTGGATATGCCCAATTCGATCCGCAGAATGATACATCGTACAGCGAAGTGTTTCAGCGGGCTGACGACCAGATGTACCAGCGCAAGCGTTTTCTCAAGGGGGAAGGCGCAAAAGGCAGTTTGCCGGCACAGGCAGGCTTGCAGCCGCAGGCGTTTACACAGCGAAGCAAGCCATCTTCGACGCAGCAGGTTATCTCAGCTGACGAGGGCGACATTACGATTGAATGCGGCGGCGTTCAGATTCATGCCAATGGCGACGTTGCCACGGAAAAGCTGAACGCGCTCATAGGTACTCTGCGCTCAAAGTAATGACCAACACTTCAAGTGGTGATTGGAATATGAGTCTACTGTATGAAAACCGTTTCGGCGGTACTCGGTCACTCTCAGACCAGCACGACGCTGAATATTTACGCTCATGCCATTGCGGAGGTCAACGCCAAGGCGGTTGACGTGGTGGAGGACATCTACACCACGTCTGCAAGGAAGCATGAGCGTAAAGAAAAGGGCAGGTTCAAAACCCGAAATCGACCGATAATGAACACAAAAAAAGCCGTAATGAACACGGTAACGCACAAAGAACCCCCGCATAAAAACAGCAAACCCGCAAACGCCCATTCAAGGCGCTTACGGGTCACGAAAAATTGGAAGGGTTGAACAAAAAAGATGCCTACTACTTATTGTTCTGCTTAGCTGTGTTGAGAGTCGCAACCAGAATCCGCTTGATTTCCAGACAATCGCTGATAAGCGAATCGCCTTCTGCTTCGGTGATGTATTCAGACATAACAAGAAGTCGCAGCCAGTATTCTGTTTCGGCTGTTTCTTTTAGTGATATTTGAAGTTTTGCTATAAAATCAGCTTTACTGACACCGTATATTGCTTCATTGGCATTGGCTCCGATTGATGTACCGCTGCGGACAATCTGCTTTGAAATTACTGTTTCGTGTTTTTGTTTAACGAGGTATTGATTCAGTTTTACAATTCGTGCTGCAAATTTGAGCGACTTTTCAAGTAAGATACTGTTAGCTGCTATTGATAATCACCATCTTTCTTGTAAATCCGAGCTTCAGATAATAGATAATAAATAATAGAGAATAGATAATAATACAACAGCGCTGCGAATTTTCTCGCTTTCACTATTATCTATTATCTATTCTCCATTATCTCTTATCTTAGCGGCGTCAGCCGCGCTGTTGG
>ONWI01000156.1 GCA_900321515.1 uncultured Eubacteriales bacterium
CCGGATATTGCCTCCCTCTTTGAGGGAGGTGGCTCGCCGTAGGCGAGACGGAGGGAGTTAATTTCACTAAGTTGTGGATAGTGATTTTGAATCCACCCGGGAAGGACGGATTTGGATTTTTTCGATTCCGCTTTTCACCTGACCTCGTTTTTTTCCGGGTGCGTTTCGCTCGGTCGGCTTCGCCTCCCTCGTGGGGCGCTGCCCCACCGCCCCGCAAGGGCTCTGCCCTTGACCCGCGAGGAGGTCCTGACCCCCTCGACTCCCATTATTGGCGCTGCGCGCTTTTCTTTTTTTATTTTATAAAATTTTCCAGCATTCTCTTTCCGTCCGGCGTCATGATTGATTCCGGATGAAACTGTACGCCGTATATCGGATATTCCCTGTGCTGTATCGCCATGATCTCTCCTTCCGCCGTGCGCGCCGTGACCTTCAGACATCCCGGCAGCGTTTCCGCCTTCGCCGCCAGCGAATGATACCGCGCCACTGCCGCGGTATCCGGACAGCCTCGGAACAGCGGACATTCCCTGTCGAATCTCACCTCCGACTGCTTCCCGTGCATCAGCCGCGAAGCATAGGTTATCTCTCCTCCGAACGCCATGCATATCGCCTGATGCCCCAGACATACTCCAAGCGTCGGAATTTCCCTGCCCAGTTCCCTCGCCGCTTCTACTATGATCCCCGCGTTTTCGGGTCTGCCCGGTCCCGGCGATAGTATGATCCTTTCCGGGTGAAGCGCTCTGATTTCTCCTGTCGTCATCTCGTCGTTGCGGATTACCTTGATGTCCGGGTCTATGCACCCTATGAGCTGGTATAGATTATATGAAAAACTGTCGTAATTGTCTATGAGCAGTATCATTCGTCCACCTCCTGCGCAAGTTCCAGCGCATTCAGACATGAACGGGCTTTGTTCATGCATTCCTCATATTCCTTCTCCGGCACCGAATCGGCTACTATCCCCGCTCCGCTCCGGACGAACACCCTGCCGTTCTTTTTGTATGCGATGCGGATGGCGATGCATGTGTCCATGTTCCCCGTGAAGTCAATATATCCGATTGCGCCGCCGTAGATGCCACGCTTGTTGTTTTCCAGTTCGCCTATGAGCTGACACGCCCTGATCTTCGGCGCCCCCGAAAGCGTCCCCGCAGGAAGCACCGCTTCTATCGCGTCGAGCGCGTCCCTGTCCTCCCGGATCATCCCCCTCACGGTCGAGCCGATATGCATGACATGCGAATACCTCACAATGTCGTGCAGCTTTTCTACCTCCACCGTGCCGAACCGGCTGATTCTGCCGAGATCGTTGCGCCCTAAATCCACAAGCATATTGTGCTCGGCAAGCTCCTTCTCATCGGATAGCAGTTCCGCTTCCAGCGCTTTGTCCTCCTGCTCGGTGCGCCCCCTCGGTCGCGTGCCGGCAAGCGGGAATGTGTGCAGCATTCCGTCCTCCAGCTTGACTAGCGTTTCCGGCGAGGCGCCTGCCACCTCCACATCTGTCCCGGAAAAATAGAACATGTAGGGCGATGGATTGATGGTGCGCAGCAGACGGTAGGTGTTGAATAAACTCCCCTCATACGGCGCGGACAGCCGGTTCGACAGCACTATCTGGAATATGTCCCCCTCGCGGATATATCCCTTTGCCCTCTCCACCATCGAGCAGAAGCATTCTTTGTCAAACAGCGGGGTGACCTCTCCGAGCAGCCTTCCGGGCGGTTCGCTGAATTTCCTCCCGCCCCGGAGAAGCTCCCCCATTTGCCTCAGTTCAAACACAGCCTTGTTATAGCCGATCTCTCCGTCGGAAAGCCGCATATTCACAATGAGTATGATCTTCTGCCTGATATGGTCAAAGGCTATCACCTTGTCAAAAAGCATGAGGTCCATGTCCTTGAATCCCTCGGAATCCTCTGCGTCACGGCGTGCCGTCGGCTCGCTGTAGAAAAGATAGTCGTAGGAAAAATATCCCACCAGCCCACCGGTGAACGATGGAAGATATTCCAGGCGCGGACTTTTATAATCTGCCAGTATATTCCTCAGCACCGACGAAGGATCGTTTGTTTCGATCTTCATATGGCTTGCGGTGAGCTTCCCGTCTGAACAGGTGATCTCCATTCGCGGGTCATAGCCCAGAAATGTATATCTTCCCCATTTTTCGCCCTGCTGGGCTGATTCGAGCAGATAACAGTGCGCCGACACGTTTTTGAGTATCCTCATGGCTTCTATCGGCGTGATAAAGTCGGACAGCATTTCGCAGCTTATCGGCATTACGCTGTACATGCCCTTTCCCGCTTCCTCAAGCACCGTATCAAGTTCCGGTCTGATTTTCATCTGATCGCCTCCAAAGGCTGTCAGGGTACAAAAAAGTCCCTGACAGAAGAATAATAAAGTGAATCTTCTGTCAAGGACGAATATCGTTTATTAATATCCGCGGTGCCACCTTGATTCACGGCGTGTGCCGTGCGCTTGACGGGATACCATCATACCCCCGGCAACTGACGTATGCCTCCACGTCGCAGAATACTCTGAACTCACCGATCATCCGCATGATTCATTTGACTGCGCCCTCAGCGGTCCATTTGACGAATTGTTTCTTGCCTGATTCTCAGCATCCCAGGCTCTCTGTAAAGGCATTGCCGCCGTTATCTCCGCTTCAACGGTTTAAAGTGTCATTCAATTTGTTTGGATTATATCACTTATCATCCCGATTGTCAAGTATATTATCTGCAATTCACAAATTTTTCATAAGAACATCATCCTACAAAAAACCGGTCGGTTCGGACATCTGCCCTCCCCGACCGGAATGGTATCTGTTTTACTTCTTTGCCGCCGCGTTGATGGCGTTGATGGCTGCCTGAGCTGCCATTTCCGCCTGGGCTGCCTGTGCGGCTGCCTTCTTGGCGAGCTCTTCCTTTGCCATGGCTTCCTTCTTTGCCTGCTCTGCCGCTGCGACTGCTGCGAGTCTCTCCTGCTCGGCTGCCTCGGCTCTCTTGATGGCTTCCTGCATCTGCTGGGCTTCCTGGATCTTCTGAGTGGCTGCGAGCTTGGCTGCCGCGATGGCTGCCTTGACCTTGGCTGCCGCGATGGCTTCGGCTTCCTCTGCCTTCTTCTCGGAAACAACGGCGTTGACCTTGGACTCGTCGGCTACCTTCTTGGCAACCTTGGCTTCCTTGATCTTCTTTCTGGCGTTCTCCGCTTCCTCGTCCTCGTAAGGAATAGGCAGAATGACCGGCTCTTCATGCTCATCCTCAACTTCGACTTCCTTTGCCTTTCTTGCTCTCATCTCGGCGAGAATGGCTTCCTCGTCCTCTTCCTCATAGGGAATCGGCAGAACGATCGGCGGCAGATCTTCTTCATCATCATATGGTGCTGGAATAAACTGAGACATAATTATTTTCCTCCCGGTTTTTATAGTATTACATGCTTGCAATCACATGCACTTAAAATCTCTTAAATTATTCTATCATAAATCTGATTTTAGTGCAATAAACAATTGAACAATTATAAAATTTTGTATAATTTTATAAATATTCTATAAAACAAGACTAATATTTTATGAATATTTTACAGTCGTTACATTCAAAAACGGCACTGCCGTGTTTGGACGGCAGTGCCGTATTATGGACATTATCCCCATGCCGTCAAATGACCTCTCGGCGGAGATTAATACATGCCGCCCATGCCGCCGTCCATCGGCGCGGGAGGTGCCGGAGGTTCGGGCTTATCGGCGACAAGCGATTCGGTGGTAAGAACCATCGCCGCCACGGAAGCCGCGTTCTGGAGCGCCGAACGTGTGACCTTGGTCGGATCCACGATACCCGCTGTGATCATATCGCAGTATTCATCGGTGACAAAGTTGAAGCCGTAGCCGTTCTTGCCGGACTTCTTGATGGTGTCTATTATCACTGAACCTTCAAGACCGGAGTTGGAGGCAATCTGACGAATCGGCTCTTCCAGCGCCTTGAGCACGATCTTGACGCCGGTCTGAACATCGCCTGTCGTCTCGTCTACCAACGGAGCTACCGCGCTCATCGCGTTGAGCAGCGCCACTCCGCCGCCCGCAACAATGCCCTCTTCCACGGCTGCCTTGGTCGCCGCGAGAGCATCCTCGATGCGGAGCTTCATTTCCTTCATTTCCACCTCGGTCGCTGCGCCCACGCGGATGACCGCTACGCCGCCTGCCAGCTTCGCCAGTCTCTCCTGAAGCTTCTCCTTGTCGAATTCCGATGTGGTGGTCTCGATCTGTGAACGTATCTGCGCTACTCTGGAGGCAATCGCGTCCTTCTCGCCCGCGCCGTCCACGATGGTGGTGTTTTCCTTGGTGATCTTGATCTGACGCGCCTGACCGAGCTGATCGAGTGTCGTCTCGGTGAGCTGGAGGCCTATGTCATC
>ONWI01000220.1 GCA_900321515.1 uncultured Eubacteriales bacterium
CTCTCGCCATGCCGGAGCAGCCCAGCATCTTGTATGCCTGAATCGCGCGCTTGCGGATGAGCTCGCTGGTTTCCCGGCTCAGATTGGCGGGAATGAGCAGGCGGCTCTGCGCGTCGTTGTACTTCGCGTCGTAATCGTACCAGTCGGCGGCGGGAATGATTTCTCCGACAACGGAAGCAATTGGTTCGTCGTTGCCCAGAACAGCCACTTCGACTTCCTGACCGTTGATATTTTCCTCGACTACGATCTTTCTGTCGTGTTCAGCGGCATAGCGTACCGCGTCGATGACGTCGCCTCGCCTGTCGCACTTGCTTATGCCGACGGAGGAACCGGCGTTGGCGGGCTTTACAAAGCAGGGATAGCCGAGTTCGTCCTCTATCTGATTGAGTATTTCGTCCATATGTTTCTCAAAATAAGCAGCATAGAACCAGATGAATTTTGCCTGAGGAATGCCGGCGTATTCCAGCACGGTGTTGGTCAGCGCCTTGTCGAGACAGACTGCCGAGGAGGTCAGGTCGCAGCCGACGCACGGAATGTGGGCAAGTTCGCAGAGTCCCTGAATCGTGCCGTCCTCGCCGTTTTTGCCGTGCATGACGGGGAACACCGCGTCAAGCCGGACTGTTTCCGCGCCGTTTTCCCGCAATATCACCATGCCGTGAAGCGCCGAGTCGGGCGAAATGAATGCCTGCGTGGTTTTGCCGGAGGTTTCCCATTCGCCTCCGGCGATAAGATCGACCGCGCCTTCGTAAAGGTACCATCTGCCGTCCTTGGTAATTCCTGTGGTATATACGTTGTATTTTTCTCTGTCAATATTGTTGAGCACCATTGTAACCGATACTCTCGAAACCTCGTGTTCTGATGACTGACCGCCGAATATAACGGCGACGTTCATTTTTGCTGTATTGCTCATGGTCGATTCTTTCCTTTCGGTAAAATGAGTTGTTCTTTACATTATACACCAAAAATCCGCAGGTTGCAATAGCTTTGCAGGTTAAACTTGCGGTTTTTATTGAATTATTTGATTGCAAAATTGGTAAATATGTGGTATCATATATTATGTCCGAGTTTTTGAATCTTGGAAAAAATAATAAAAAAAAGAGGTAGTTAAAATGGTACTTGTCAACACAGATTACGTTACCGGACAGAAGCTCCAGACACTGTCAATAGTCAGGGGAAGCGTGGTAATGACCAAACATCTCGGCTCTGATATCGGAGCCTCATTCAAAACCCTGGTAGGCGGCGAGATAAAGGCGTATACCGATATGCTCAACAACGCCCGCGAGATAGCGACTGCCCGAATGATGGAGGATGCTTCCCGCTTCGGCGCCGACGCTGTGATTAATGTGAGATATACCACTTCTTCGGTAATGCAGGGCGCTTCCGAGATATTGGCGGTAGGTACGGCAGTAAGATTTATTTAATTTTTCTGGAGGGTTGCACATGTCCGACGAAAGAAAAAGCGGCTTTTGGGACAGAATAAAAAAGATAGCGACGGGCGAGGTTTTTTCATACCTGTTTTTCGGTGTGTGTACAACTGTGGTAAATATCGTGGTGTTCCAGTTCTGCTGTTCGGCAATCGGACTGCATGCGCTGATATCAAACATTATCGCGTGGATATTTGCTGTGGCCTTTGCGTATATTACCAACAGGATATTTGTCTTTCACAGCAGAGAAAAGTCGCTTCGGGGCATAGCGCGGGAAGCAGGGACTTTTGTCGGAGCGAGGCTTTTTTCGCTGCTTGTGGACGAATTTATTATCTGGCTTATGGTCAGCGTGATGGGCTACATCGCTATAGAGCGTCTGATAGCAGATATTCTCAGCTGCCCGCTGAAGGACGCTAAGTCTCTCTTTGCAAAAATATGCTCAAACGTAGTCGTTGTAATTTTGAATTACGTTCTGAGTAAGATGATTATTTTCAAAAAAGGGAAGTGATTGAATGAACGGCAATTCAAGTGGCAGCAACAACGGAATTGACGGAGAAAAGACTTCCGGGAGTACCATGCCCGTATTTTCGGGAGCATTCGAAGATGACAGCAACCGGCCCACAATGGCGACAAACGGACAGCCGGTTCCGCAGTATGTACCGCCGATGTACGGTCAGCCGGTTCAGCAGTATCCCCGGCAGATGTACGGTCAGCCGGTTCAGCAGTATCCTCAGCCGATGTACGGTCAGCCGGTTCAGCAGTATCCCGGGCAGGTGTACGGACAGCCGGTTCAGCAGTATCCCGGGCAGGTGTACGGTCAGCCGGTTTATGTTCAGCCGGTTACGCAGTATCAGGTTCTGCCTAAAAAAACGGTGGACAGGAAGCTCTTCCGCAAACACTGTTCCCGTGTGGGACTCATGCTTATGGCTGATGTGGGTCTGATGACAGTTGTGGAAATGGCTGTGCTGATTGCCTTTATTATTGTCCTTGTGTTTTTGGGCGAAACTGATCAGTCCCAAATAGTCGCGAAGGTGATGATGGCTCCTCTGATGATTGCCGGCGGGCTTTCGGCTATTGTGGGCAACATGACGCCTTCGGCTCTGCATCTTCGCAAATGGAGATATAAATTCACGGATCCGTTCAAAGGCGACAAGCTGAATCCCGTGTTTACATTGGCGGCGCTTTTTACCGCTCTGGGGCTTAATACCGCCTGGAGCTACGCTTATTATTATCTTAAGAACTGGTTCGGAAATTTTGTCGGATATATCCCTGAGGATACAAACAAGCTCTATACGCCGGAAAATATGCCGCTTTTGGGAATGATAGCCTATCTGGCGTGGGTGTGCGTTATCGCCCCGGTCACCGAGGAATACATCTTCCGCGGGTCAATGCTGCGCACGCTCTCAAAATACGGTTCAGGCTTTGCCATAGTCGCATCCGCATTCGCGTTCGGACTTATGCACGGCAATATGGCTCAGACTCCGATGGCGTTCCTTATAGGTCTTATATTGGGATATGTCGCCGCGAAATCCGGAAATATCCGTCAGTCGATATTCATTCATTTTGTCAATAACGTTTTCGCGATGGTTCCGCAGATACTCCGGTATTTTAGGCCGGAATGGTATGATAGTTTTGAGTATTATGAATGGTATATAGATTACGGTACAATGGCATTTGCCGGCCTGGCGCTGCTTTATTTCCTGTTCAGAAGGGCGAGAGGTCTCAGTGCTGTCGGGAAAAGGATTGCTTCAGGCTCCGCAGAGGTCAGCCGCCCAGAACGCGCGTGGCTCAGGCTGGCGGTTCCGGATGAGAGAAGGCTGCCGCAGTTGGATTCCGTGAAGCATAAGTTCTGTCATTTTGTTACATCGGCCGGTATGATATTCTTTATTGCATTCTGCCTGCTGAATATTTTTCTGATCAGTTTCCTGCCATATCTTATCAGGGAGCCGATTCAAGGATTTGGTTTTTAAGTAACTGTGCGGAAATAATTAATTCATTTAGCTCGTCAGAATGCCGAAGTACACTTTATTTTTTGGCAATAAACGACTGATTTAATTCTGCACAGTTCCTAAGTCAAAGGACGGTCATTATCAATGAAAAAAATATTTGCGTTTTCTGTTTTTGTTTGCTGCTCTGTGCTCATGATAATTGTCGCGGGATGTTCGTCGCCCGATATTCTGAAGGGAAAGTCGGTCAACGATAAAAGCAGTTACATCCAGACAATTAATGCAAAACTTGTGTCGTTTACCGACTGCGCAAACGCATTCAGCGATTCGCTTGAACAGATAGCAGACAGAAAGTACGCGCCTTCCGAAAAACAGACGGCGGATATTCAGAATAAGCTCGACCGACTGGAAAAAGCCTGCGCGGCACTTGCCGGAGAGAAGGCGCCTGCTGAATATTCCGAGGCACAGGCTGCGCTTGATGAGGCGATGGCGGATTATGCCGTTGCGATAGAAAAATGCAATGCCCTGCTTGAATTTTACGACGCTTATGAAAGTATGTTCCGCAAATATAAAAATCCGGACAAGGGAAGCGCGGAGATCGAAATAAAAGAGCGCGAGATTTACGGCGAATTTGCTCAGGCAATGCAGAAGGCTACAGATTCATTCCGAGCCGCTTGTGAAAAGTTCGATAATGCAAAGCCCGGAAAAAGCAAGTAAAATAATGATACAAGGAAGTGACAACAGTGTCTGAAACAGAGGAGAAGGCGGCGGTCGCAAAGACTGCGGATAAAAACGACAAAACCGGAAATGATGCAAAAAAGCAAAACAAGAAAAAGCCTCAAAAGAAATACAACCTGCCCCGGCATAAATTCTGGTTTGCAATCGGCAAGCCGCTGACAATGGCTTATCTGAAAATTGTCGCGGGATTCACACGGACCAAGAACAATCTCACCAAGCGTCCGTATTTGATTCTCTGCAATCACGCATGTGATCTTGACCCGCTCATGGTAATCAATTCCGTCCCCGGAGTGGTTCACGCGCTGGCAAGCGACCACCTCTTCAAGCGTCCCGCTTTTGGCAAGTTTGTGGCGCACATCGCTGGACCTATACCGATAGTTCGCGCACAGATGGATATCAAATCCATCAAGGAGGCAATGCAGGTCAGAAAGGACGGCGCAAGTCTGCTGATATTCCCGGAAGCCAACTGCTGTTTTTCCTCAAAGACAAGCTATATCGCGCCTGCGACAGCCAAGCTGGTAAAGCAATTCAAGATGCCTCTGGCGCTCTTCAACGTGAGGGGCAGTTATATGACCAAACCGCGCTGGAGCAATTCATGGCGCAAGGGCAAAACATCCTGTGAGCTTGTGCGGGTGATAGAGCCGGAGGAACTTGCCGCCATGTCGGTTGATGAAATCTACAGCGCCATATGCGAGGCGCTAAGCTTCAACGAGATGGAGTATCAGCGCGAAATGCATATTAAGTTCAAGGGACACGATCTGCTTGACGGCGCCGAGAGAATGCTCTATCAGTGTCCGAAGTGCGGCAAGCTTATGGCGATGAAGAGCGAAGGCGACAGCATTTTCTGCACCGAATGCGGCTATAAGGTGACCATGAACAGCGAGGGATTCTTTGAGGGCGAGGAACTGATATTTGATTCCTTCGACAAGTGGGATGACTGGCAGCGTCAGCAGGCTGTCAAGCTGGTGAGCGAAGGCAATTATGACACGACCGGGCAGACTCCGCTTATCATCACTCCGCAGAATGAGCTGTACAAGGCAAGACGAGCCTCTAAGAATGTGCTTATCGGAGAGGGCAGCTTTGCGCTGTACTGCGACAGGATGGTTTTTGATACACAGAACGCCATAGAAACCGACGAGGAAGGCAATACCGTTGAACTCGGACCTAAGCAGTTTGTATGGCATTTTGATGATATTTCAAAACTCAGCTGCGTTCATAAGAACCGCATTCAGATAGCCGTGGGAGAGAAGGATTATTTCGAGATACACTCCCGGAACACTTACCGCTCGGCGTATGCCTACATGATCTACTTCTATTGCCTCAAGCGCCATGCGCAGGGCAAGGAGCTCGATTTCTTCGGAATGTAGATACTCTTTAAATTGAATATCGTAATAAACAACCGCCCCGGATGGAGCTTCTGCTGAAGCAACCCATTCGGGGCGGCGATGTATATTTTTTAAAATCAACCCTTGAAATTGTAGGAATCTTTCAGTTCGACTGAGCGGTTGAATACGAGGTGTTCGGGAGTCGAATCAACGCAGTCCAAGCAGAAATATCCCAGGCGCAGGAACTGGAACCCCTCGCCCTGCTGTGCCATTTTAAGACAAGGCTCGAATTTGCAGCCCTGCTTTATTGTGAGCGAATTGGGATTGATGTGCTGCATGAAGTCCATGTCAGCGGCGTCGGGATTGGGAACGTCAAACAGGCGGTCGAAGAGCCTGACTTCACCTTCAACGCAGTCAGCGGCGTTCACCCAGTGAATTGTGCCCTTGACCTTAAGCCCCTCCGGAGGATTGCCTCCGCGGGTTTCGGGGTCGTATTCGGCATAGACTTCCACGACCTTGCCGTTTTCGTCCTTTTTGCATCCGGTGCATTTGACGATGTAGGCGCTTTTCAGACGGACATAATTGCCCGGGAACATTCTGAAATATTTCTTGGGCGGGTCCTCCATGAAGTCGTCGGCTTCAATGTAAAGCTCACGGCTGAATGTGATGTTGCGCTTGCCTTCCAGCTCGTTGAGAGGGTTGTTTTCGATCTCGAATGTCTCGATCTTTTCTTCGGGATAATTGGAAATAATCAGCTTGACGGGATCAATGACAGCCATGGCGCGGATTGCGTTGGCGTTGAGGTCTTCACGCAGGCAGTGTTCAAGGAAGCTCCACTGCACCACGTTGTCGTTCTTGGCAACGCCTATGCGTTCGCAGAAATTGCGTATCGAAGCGGGAGTGTAGCCTCTGCGCCGGAGGGCGGCAAGCGTGGGCATTCTCGGGTCGTCCCAGCCGGAGACAACGCCTTCCTCGATGAGTTTTCTCAATTTGCGCTTGCTAAGCACAGTATAATCTATGCCCAAGCGGGCAAATTCAATCTGTCGCGGCTTGGAGGGAGCGGAGATGTTTTCTATGACCCAGTTGTAGAGCGGGCGGTGGTCCTCATACTCCAGTGAGCAAAGCGAATGAGTGATGTGTTCTATTGCGTCTCCGATGGGGTGGGCAAAGTCGTACATCGGATAAATGCACCATTCGTCGCCGGTCTGGTGATGGGTGGCATGCTTGATGCGGTAGAGAACAGGGTCGCGCATATTCCAGTTGCCGGAAGCGAGGTCGATTTTCGCGCGGAGCGTGTATTTTCCGTCTTCAAATTCGCCGGCTCTCATGCGCTTGAAGAGATCGAGGCTCTCTTCTTTCGGACGGTCACGGTAAGGACTCTGCGCGGGAGTGTCGTGAGTGCCGCGCATTTCCTTCATCTGTTCGGGCGTCAGCTCGCACACGTAGGCAAGTCCCTTTTCGATGAGTTCAACCGCGTACTGATAGGTTTCCTCAAAATATTCGGAAGCAAAGTGATATCTGTCGCCCCAGTCGAAGCCCATCCAGTGAATGTCGTCCTTGATGGCTTCGACAAATTCCTCGCGCTCCTTGGTGGGATTGGTGTCGTCCATGCGAAGGTTGCAGATGCCGCCGAATTTCTCCGCCAGACCGAAGCTGATGCAGAGCGCCTTGACGTGGCCGATGTGTATGCAGCCGTTCGGCTCCGGCGGGAAACGGGTGTGTACCGTCATTCCCTCGAACTGTCCGCCGGGAGCAATATCCTCCCTGATGAAGTCGGCGATGAAGTTGCCCGGCTCGGTATTTTTTTCGATTTCTTTTATTTCATTCATGTCAGCCAATGTGACTCCTCCTCTTTGTTGTTTTCCCCTCATGTGAATGATTAATGCTTCGCCGTAGATTTATCCGCGCGAAAAAACGTTATAGAGCGCGGAGTGAACCGACTCAGGAACTGTGCAAAATTTAATCAGTGGTTTATTGCCAAAAAATAAAGTGTCCTTCGACATTCTGACGAGCTAAATGTATTAATTATTTCTGCACAGTTACTTAATCAGCGCTTACATATTGCATTTTTCCAAGCCAATGCGGAGCCTACGAAGGCTTTCCTCGCGCCCCAGAATGCCCAGCACTTCCACCGCGCCGCCGGGAGTGACGGTTCTGCCGGATGCGGCTATGCGGACCGGCCACATGAGCAGGCCGTTCTTGACCTCCATGCCGGTCGCCATGCCGATCAGACAGTCATGGATTGCTTCCTGCGACCATTCCGGAAGGGCTTCCAGCGCGGGAATGACAGCTTCGAGCATGGTCTTGCTGCTTTGAATTGTGGACTTGGACTTTTTGTTTATGAAAAGGTCCGGAGAATAATCCCCGAGTGTGTCGATGAAGTCTATCTGAGGTCCGATTTCTCCGAGAACTTCAGTGCGCTGGTGCAGGCATTTTGCTATAAGCGCGGTGTCGGCGGTTTCGGATTTCACCGCCTGTCTGATGAAAGGCAGGACTGCCTTGTGGAAATCCTCTTCGCTCATGGCGCGGATGTATTCGGCGTTGAGCCAGCGCAGCTTTTCCGGGTCAAATATTGCCGGAGATTTGGATATGCCGCTTATATCGAATACCCGTGTCATTTCGGCAAGGGTAAATTTTTCTTCTTCGCCCTTGGGACTCCAGCCGAGAAGCGCTATGTAATTCAGCACAGCGTCGGAGATGTAGCCCTTGGCGATTAAATCCTGATAGCTCGCGTCACCGTTCCGTTTGGAGAGCTTGGCGTGCGCGTCCTTCATTATCTGGGCGCAGTGGACATAGACCGGGCGCTCCCAGCCGAACGCGTCATAGAGCAGGTTGTATTTGGGAGTGGAGGAAAGGTACTCGTTGCCGCGGACGACATGTGTTACGGCCATCAGGTGATCGTCTATGACATTGGCAAAATTGTAGGTGGGATAGCCGTCTGATTTGATAAGTATCTGGTCCTCCAGCTCGGAATTGTCTATTTCCACAAGTCCGAATACAGCGTCCTCGAATGACGAAATGCCCTCACGCGGCATTTTCTGCCTGATGACAAAAGGCTCGCCGGCTGCAATGCGCCTGTCGGCTTCGGCTAACGGGATGTCGCGGCAGTGCCCGTCGTATTTGGCTATTCCGCCGGCTTCGGTGTGAAGCGATTCGAGCCGCTCCTTGGTGCAGAAGCAGTAATAGGCGTGTCCTGTTTCAACCAGTCTGCGGGCGTATTCCATATAGATGGGCTTGCGCTCAGACTGGACATAGGGACCGTATTCGCCGCCCACGTCGGGGCCCTCGTCCCAAAGAAGTCCGGTTTCCCGAAGGGTTTGATAGATGACGTCTACAGCGCCGTCCTTAAGGCGTTCACGGTCAGTGTCCTCTATGCGCAGAATAAAGTCGCCGCCGTCCTTCTTGGCTATGAGGTAGGCGTAAAGC
This sequence comes from uncultured Eubacteriales bacterium, assembly GCA_900321515.1. Lineage (GTDB taxonomy): Bacteria > Bacillota > Clostridia > Oscillospirales > Acutalibacteraceae > RUG762. The sequence goes on from ONWI01000220.1 coordinate 8,860, forward strand.
GCGGTGCGCAGGTTGCCGACGTGCATATAGCCGGTGGGTGACGGAGCAAAGCGTGTTCTGATTTTAGCCATGTAAATGCTTCCTCTCCTGAATATGCAAACTCGATTTTTTGCATATAATGATTAATATATAATACAACATCCTATTATAACCCTTTACGCAGTCAATGTCAACTCATTTGTTCACCGTTATTTCGACAGAAAAAAAGAATAATCGATAAAAAATAAGTGCATTTTGCAAATATTAACAAAATTATCTTGTAATTTATAGTGTAAATGTGGTATTATTAATTTGTTACATAAAAGCAGCAAAGGGTGAGAATATTGGATAACTCCGGGCTTAATCCTGAAAGCAGGACAAATGATTATCTGGATATATGTGCGGGCGGCAGAAAAAAAGACAACGCGGTCAGAATTACCGACGGAGCACATGGAGTAGTCTATCACTGTGCGGAAGGCGACGACGACAGAATACACGGTGTATGTATGCCTTCTCCGTGTGCTCTTGGCTGTTCGTTTGATAAGGAGCTTGTCCGGGAAGTAGGCAAGGCAGTGGGAAGCGTCGCACTGGAAGGCGGTTATAATGTCCTGTTATCGCCCGACGCCGGAGTAGTGCGCAGTCCGCTTTACGGTTCCATGGCAGACCGATTCGGCGAGGATCCTTATCTCTGCGGAACTCTTGCGGCTGAATGGGTCAACGGTGTGCAGTCCGAGGGTGTAGCGGCCGTGCTTGACAATTTCGCGGGGAGTAACCAAGCTACAGGTAAGTTCACCTGTGACAGCATGATAGACAAACGTGCGCTCTATGAAATATACCTCAGACCGTTTGAGATGGCCGTGAAGCTCTCACAGCCAAGGGCTGTAAGATGCGGAATCAATAAAATCAACGGTCTGGCGGGTTGCGAGAATCATGTGCTGCTGACCGGAATATTAAGGCGCCAGTGGAATTTTGAGGGGGCAGTGCTTGCCGACATGAGGATATCCGACCCTGTGGAGGCGATGGAATGCGGCGTGGATATGTCATATCCATCCGGGGGATTCAGGGTTAAGCGCAGACTTCGGAGGGCTCTGTACGACGAGGCGATACCGCTTCATTATCCGAAATTGTCCGCCGCCCGGGTGAGTTCCGGCGCAAAATTTTCCGCCGGCGGTTTTTCCGCCCCGATAAGGGAGGATGAATGCCGCGAACTGGCTGTCAAGGCTGCCGAGGCTTCCGCTGTCCTGCTGAAGAATCACCGCGGCACGCTGCCTATGCCGCTTGGCAGTTCAATCGCTCTGATTGGAAGATTTGCGCGGAATATGCGGATTCAGCGCGGGGGCATAAGGGCGCTTGACGGCATTCACGCCCGCAACATGCTCAATGTGTTTGACGACAATCAGATAAAATATAAATACTGTGACGGCTACGGAGTCGATGCCGCGCAGGACGGTGAGCTTCTGTCTGAGGCGGTGAAATGCGCTTCAGAGTCTGAATTTGCATTGTTATTCGTGGGATTTGACGATATTTTCGACAATGCCGCTTCAGACCGCTCCTCAAACCAACTGCCCAAGTCCCAGATCAAGCTAATTAACGCGGTGTCAAAGGTCAATCCCAACACCGTTGTGATTGTAGGCGGAAGCGCGCTGCCTAAGATGAACTGGATAGGCAGGGTCAAAGCGGTGCTTTATCTCCCGCTTGGCGGCGAAGGGACGGCTGACGCGCTGTACAATCTGATATTCGGTTTTGCGGATCCGTGCGGCAGACTGTCGGTGAGCTATTCCCTCAACGAGCAGGATCTCCCGTGTGAAGACACATTTGCAAAGGATCCGGATATTTCTCAGCACCGGGAGAGCATTTACGTTGGCTACAGATATTTCAATAAAGCCGGATTATACGCCGCGTTTCCGTTCGGTTACGGATTAAGCTATACCTCGTTTGCATATTCGCGTATGAGGGTGAATTCCTGTTCCGAGGGGTGGGAGGTAACGGTTGACGTTAAAAATGTGGGTATGCGCGACGGCAGCGAGATAGTGCAGTTCTATATTGAGCCTCCGAAGGGCGACAAAATGCGCCCGGTCCGTGAACTGAAGCAGTTCCGCAAGGTTTTTCTCACCAAGGGGGAAAAACGCACCGTTTCGGTATTGATTCCTCACAGTTCCTTTGAGTACTACAGCGCGGAATTCGGGCGATGGCGCACTGCCGGCGGAAGTTACCGCATCTGGGCTGCCGCGTCGTCTGTTGACCTCAGGGCGGATGTATGGGTAACGGTCAGGGGAGAACCAATCGAAAAAAGTTCGGCTCCCAAGTGGTACTCACAACCTTCCGGCAGACCCGCCGAGAGCGATTTCATCTCGATTTTCGGTGACGCAACCACCAGGAAACAGCTTCCCACGGAACAGGTTTATTCGACGGAAAACACTCTGAATCAGCTTTGTTCAATAGGAATATTCAGGGCTGTCGTCAAGTTGATAAAATTTGCGGCAGACAGGATTATCAGAGCGGCAAACCGCAGAGAACCGGAGTACGCCGAGCGCATTGATTTAGTGCTCAATATGCCGGTCAGGAGGCTGAGCGGTCTTTGCCGGGGACTTTTTCCGATGAAGCTCACGCGGCTGATTATTTGGATTGCCAACAGGAGCGGAGGAAAAAGCAGATGATTATTACCGACATTCGCAAGGATTCCGGCAGCGGTCTGTACTTCGGCAGAATGTATTCGCAGCTTTTCGGCAGAGAGATAGATGTGGCGCTTTACGGTGACGATGCGGATTATCTTGACTATGCCGAGAAATGCGGGAATTATTTCAACGATCTGCCTGCTGAACTCTTTGCATTGCTGAAAAAGTATTCACTGAGATACTGCGAGGATATGAGGGATTATTTTGATACTGAATATCCCGATGTTCCGGAGGACGTGGGCGAGGATACTGTTATGAATTACGCCAGAGTCAACTGCCTGATCATTGAAAAGCCCAAGGACAGCGCGTCAGTTGGCTTCGGCGTGGAATTCAGCTGCGACTGGGAGCGGGAACACGGCATGGAATGGACGATCCGCGACGGCAGGGCGCTGTATGTCGGTGACTTCATGGGAATAAGCCCGTGGTACTCGGACAGCGTATATGCAAAACAGTGCCGCAGTTATGTATACGATGATTTTTATCTCTAATATTCTTCTCAAATAAAAGACACAGACCGTGCCGGAAAAGCCGTGTCTGTGTCTTTTGCTGTATGTTTTGGATATATGCTTGCGCTTATCAGCCCCTGGCTGGAATGTAAGGAATAATGGACTGCGCGAGGCTGCTGACCGGCATTGACTGGAGGTAAACCTTGCCAGGTCCGGTTACCATTGTGTTGAAGAGACCTTCACCGCCGAAGAGAACATTCTTTACGCCCTGAATGCGCTGAATTGTGATCTGGCAGGTCTCGCTCATTGCCGCAAGGTATCCTGTGTCAACGATGATCTGCTGATTGGGCTGAAGGTTGTATTCCACAACGGAGCCGTCGATCTCAGCGAAAGCCATGCCGTTGCCGCTGAGTTTCTGCATGATGAAACCCTCTCCTCCGAAGAAACCGGAGCCGAGTCTCTGCTGGAAGAATACGGAAAGCTCAACGCCTGCCTGGGCTGCCAGGAAGCCCTTCTTCTGCACGACGATGCTGTTTCCGGGAGAGATCTGGAAAGGAATGATGGAGCCGGGAAAACTGGAGGCAAAGGCGATAACGCCCTGTCCGCCTTCTGCCGTGTAGATGTTCTGGAACATGGACTCTCCGCTGAACATTCTGCCGAATGCCTTGCCGAGACCGCCGTTGGTACTTGTTTCCATTTTCATGTTGGGGCTCATCCAGCACATTGCGCCGCTCTCTGTGATCATCTTTTCACCCGCCTGAAGCGTGCAGGTGACAACCGGCAACGGGGTTCCTACGATTTCATAAGTCATAAACTATACCTCTCTCTTTCTTAAAGATTAACAGAATATATTTACTCGGCTTTTTCTACAAATATACTCCGAAATAATTATACAGTATTTTTTAACATAATTCAATATATTTTTAGAAATCCTTTTGTGAAATAAGAGCCTGTTCGGTATCTCCACGTGCGCGGATGGCGCAGTCAGATTTTTCGCCAGATGAAGCTAAAACCGCAGGCAATACTTTGTGTATTAACGAGGATTTTGGCAAAATATGGCGGAAAGATATGCCAGCTCTCAAAGGCAGCGTGCCAGACGTACGTGGAGAGATACGTCAGCAGGCTCTAAGATTTACTTGATTTTAGTCATCCACAGACCGTGCAGATTGCAGTA
>ONWI01000216.1 GCA_900321515.1 uncultured Eubacteriales bacterium
ACGGAATGCTTACCGTTTTGGAGTTGTTTCAGGGTTTGCGCCGGAAACGTCAGAATAATACTTCCCGAGTTACTTCCTGAAGCACTTCCCCAGGTTATTCTCGAGGCAATTCCCGAGGCATTTCCCGAGGAATTTCCCGAAGAATTTCCCGAAGAACTTCCCGGGGCGACGGTGTAATCGGATCCTTGGGTGAGTTTTTTGCCGTCCAGATACACAGCCTTGAACCGGCTGAAGGTGGTGGAGTTGTCGCCGTCCGCCGCGACGTTTTTGACTGTCAGGATTAAGGGTTGGCCGCTTTCCGCCTTCCACTCAACGGATCCGGATGGAATAAACGCGTATCTGACGCCGCGGGTCTGCTTATGCCGCAGATCGTGGTCATAGGAGCAGACGCGTTCTTCTTTTCCGTCTTCATCGGCTGAAGGCAGTCTGGTGACATTCCATTTGCCCCAGTCGTGCACATCGGGGGCAAATGGAATGTCTCCCCGGCGGAAATAAGTTTGCCGCAGCCAACGCAGACCGTATCGCCGATGTAGCCTTCCTGTGAACACGTCGCCGGCTTGACATTTGACACAGTGGTTTTCAGAACCGGAATATCTAGAGTGGGCAGGGTAGGATGGTAGAAATTGTCATCAAAGAAAGTGGCCTTGTTGCTTTCATTTACAACCGTATCGCCTATTTTGAAATGTTCGCAGGGCAGATGGAGGCAGGGTGCTTCGCCGACAAAAACACTGCGGCCAAGACTGTCGAGAGAGGAGGTGTTAAAGTAAACGTCCGTCAAAGCATTACAGTCCAAAAACGCGGACGATCCGATGGTTTTCACGCTCCTGCCGATCGTCACCTTCTTAATTTTTTTGTCCTCATGGAAGGCAAGTACGTCTATGGAAGTCACTTGGTCGGGGATCACGACCTCTGTCAGTTCATAACAACGGTCAAACGCCTCTCTGCCGATAGATGTGACGCTGGATGGAATGGTCACTGCTTTCAGATTATGGCAGGAAGCAAACGCGCCTTGGTTGATGGTTGTAAGACCGCTGCTTATTGCAACGCTCGTCATGGCAGTACAACCGGCGAATGCATTGACTCCGATGGTTGTGACGCTGTTGGGAATTCTGGCCGCTTTCAGAGCGAAACACCGCCAGAAGGCCTGGTTGCCTATTGTGACCAACCCCGAACCAAATTCGACAGATTCGAGGCTTTGAGTTTGACCGAATGCCAATTCCCCAATGGTTTTGACAGAAGAACCGATGATCAGCTTTTTAATACCAAAGGTATAAAAGGCTGATGCACCGATCTCGGTGATTTCTCCACCGATTTCGGCTGTATGGTATTCCGATGAAGAAACACCAAAATAACTTATTGCATTGAGGTGGCACGATTGGGTCAGCGTCCCGCTTCCGGCAAACCGCATCACGCCATCCTGATAAGTAACGGTAATCGTTCCTTCCGAATATATATTGGGTTCCAGAGCGGGTACCGGCTCAACCGTTCCGGTATTGTCATTGGCACCGGATTCGCGCATGGCAAGCAAGTCGGCAGTCAGGGAGTCGGCTATTCCATCGTCTGTGTCGTTATCCTGTGAAAGACCGGCTGCATCGTTCATCCCGGTTTCATCCTCCGTCGTGGAAATGTCGCCGTCGTTGATGCTGCCGTCATCCCGAACCAGATTGCTGTCCGAAACGACAGTTCCCTTTTCGGCTGCCAAAACGCGAACAGGAGAAACCGCACCGAATAACATGGTCAGGGTCATCAGACAGCAGAGCAGACTCAAACCTTTCTTCCAAATGCCGCCGGATGCGCGGTGGAACGGAACAGAAATAACGGCTGTCTTTTTCAAAATCTGATTTGCTTTCATATGCTTGAAATACCTCCTTCATCAAGCTTGATCGTCTTTATTATATCGTATGATGGCTTGACAGTCAAGATTAATTTGGACAAAATATACAAATTTATCAATTTCATCACACAAATTTCTGTGTTTTAATGCTGCGCAAGCTGTCGTGCTGAACAAATGCCGGAGGGAGATGGTTGTTTTTTACGGCAGACCTGAATCAGGATCAGCTTGCTTTTTTCTACTTGCAATATGCCTTCAACCCGGCGCTTGATAAGTGATTGGTCTGGCCAATACTAAAAAATCCTCTCTATCGGATTTCAGCGAATCAGCAGAGAGGATTTTTCTTTATATTCTCTTATAGATCATAATTCAGGGAACAATGTGGCAAGGGTATGCTTGTCGTTGGTGATGGTCTTCAGGTAATCTACAGGGAACGTTAGAATCACACTTCCAGAGCTCATTTTTTCTGTGGGAAGCTCCAGTCAATAATTGCATGAGTAAAAATCGGTTATTTTTTTATTACCGGCAAAGAATAGATTTGATACTACCAAAAAGGGGAAAAACAAAAAATGAAAAACAAAAAGGAATATGCGGCTGTTTTTATTGCGGGCGCGGTAATTTACAGCCTTATTGAAATACTGTGGAGAGGAAGGACGCATTGGACAATGGCGGTCACGGGCGGAATTTGTCTGATTCTTATTCACATCTGCAATGAGCGGCACCGCAACCTCGATATGCTAAGCCGATGCAGCCTGAGCAGTTTCTGGATTACAGGTGTGGAATTTGCCGTCGGGTGGCTTCTGAATGTGAAACTGAATATGATGGTATGGGATTATTCCGACAAATATCTCAATGTTATGGGGCAGATATGCCCGGAATACTGGGCATACTGGTATCTGCTGTCGATACCCGCTGTAATGCTCAGCAGCGTTGTTCTCGCCGCGCGGAAAGCAAGGGGTGACACTGAGAATATTTAACAAATACCACTTTACAGGGCGGGAAAAAGGTGGTAATATATGTTATATAGAATGATTCTATACATTTGCACTTCATCTAAAACTCACAGAAGGATATGATACACATGAGAAGCAAGGTTATCAGAGAATATGACGAACTTTTGAACCGGGTCAATCATATTCATTTCATCGGTATAGGCGGCTCCGGAATGTGCCCGCTGGTGGATATTCTCAGGGGAGACGGCAAGTATATCACCGGCTCCGACGTTGATGACAATTCCGATACGGTAAAGCGTCTGCGTTCCTTCGGAATCAAGGTGGCTATTGGTCAGAGAGCCGAGAATATCGGGGACGCTGAGCTGGTCGTCTATTCCGCCGCCATTGCGAAGGACAATCCTGAACTTGTCGCCGCACTGGAATCGGGCGTGCCAACCATCGAACGTTCCGTGCTGCTCGGCGCCGTCTGCCGCAGATATAAGCGCGATATTGCCATATCCGGCACCCACGGCAAGACCACAACGACATCAATGGTCACGACAATTCTCATGGCGGGGCAGCTCGATCCGACCGTTGTAATCGGCGGCAAGCTGGCTCTGATAGAAGGATACGGCAGAGCCGGCAGAAGTGACCGGATGGTTTGCGAAGCCTGCGAATTTGTTGATACTTTCCTTCAGATAACTCCTGAGGTTGCCGTGATACTGAATATTGACGCGGATCACCTTGACTACTTCGGGACACTTGACAATATCATTGCCTCATTCCGCCAGTTTGCCGATCAGACCACTGGCGTGGTAATTGCCAACGGAGACGACGCCAACACAATGAAGGCTCTCGATACAACCAAGGCAAAGATAATCACATTCGGTCTTGACCCCAAGAACGACTATTACGCGGTGAATGTGCAGCAGGCGAGCGGAGGCTTCTGGAAGTTTGATCTTATGTATCACGGGGAGAAGCTCACGGATATCTCGCTGAAAGTTCCGGGTGAGCACAACATTCTCAACGCGCTGGCTGCCGCTGCCGCGTCAATCTATGTGGGAGCGACGCCGGACGATGTGAAGAAGGGTCTGGGAATGTTCTCCGGCGCTTCCAGAAGATTTGAAATCCATACCGTACATGACGGTATCACCATTGCCGACGACTACGCGCACCACCCGACGGAGATTGAAGCTACTCTGCGCGCGTGCAAGGAGATGGATTACAAGCGTGTGTGGGCTGTGTTCCAGCCCTTTACCTATACCCGCACCAAGCAGCACATGCAGGAATTTGCCGACGTACTGCAAATTGCCGACAGGGTTGTTCTGACTGACATCATGGGCGGCAGAGAATGGGATGACCTGGGCATTAAATCGGAGGATCTGCAGGCGCTTATTCCCGGATGTTATCTGGAACACACCTTAAAGGAAGCGGCGGAATTTGTGCTTGCCAACGCCGGTGAAGGCGATCTCGTCATCACAATGGGCTGCGGCGACGTTTACAAGTGTGCCAAGCTCATGACTGCAAAGCTGAACGAAAGATAAGGAGTTTTATATGGAACTGATTGAAGGAATCAAGGGCAGACGCAGCGTGCGTCAGTTTGCCGAACAAAGGGTGAGTCGCGAAACAATCGAAAAAATCATTGACGCGGCACGTTTCGCGCCCTCATGGAAAAACAGCCAGACCGCACGCTATGTGGTGATTGACAGCCGTGGGACAATGGAATTAATAGCCGACGAGGGCGTTATGGGACGTGCTCACAATGCGGGAATCATCAGGGGAGCGGCTGCGCTTGTCGTGCTGACTTCTGTCAAGGGCAAAAGCGGCTACGAGCCTGACGGTTCATTCACTACAAGCAAGGGGAACGAGTGGCAGATGTTCGACGCCGGAATTGCAGCTCAGACATTCTGCCTTGCGGCGTACAGTTACGGTGTCGGTTCGGTCATCATGGGAATATTCGACGAACATGAGGTCGGGCGTATAATTGGGCTTGACGACAGCCACGTTGTATCGGCGCTCATCGCCATAGGCTATCCCGCCCAGGAACCGAATGCCCCGAAGCGCGACGGAGTAGGGGAGTACATCAGATTTATTTAATTAAAAACACTTGACATTCAGCAAATGGTATGATATACTTATTCAGACAATAAAGAAGCCGGCGGCGTATTGCTTCCCTCACCTCCGTTCTGACAGATAGACGGTCGGTCAATATTTGAATTGCAAGCTCATTCTGGGCGGCTCGTTAAGAGCGGCATTTTGCGCTTTGCTTATGAAAATTATTGCACGGAGGTCCGGTAAAATACCAGCTCCGTGCTTTTTTGTGTACAAAACTATTATTTTATCTGGGGGTGCTTGGTCATAAGCAAAGAACAACAGGTGCAGATCAACGAAGATATTCGTGACAAGGAAGTGCGAGT
>ONWI01000157.1 GCA_900321515.1 uncultured Eubacteriales bacterium
AAGGCTCCGCTTTGGGAAAAAGACGGGCCAGGAGGAACAAGTTCCCCCAGCTTTCGCTAGCGAAAGCTAAGACTCCCCACGCTCGCAAGCTCGCTAATTATGGTGCTGCGCTTGCTTTTTCTTGTTACTTTTACAATCGCCTGAATATGGAAATTTTCTCGGAGAATTTCATCTCCGCCTTACGTTCACATCATACCACAGCGGCAGGGGAGAAATCAAGCGGCTTCCGGTGAGCTGCAGAAAACGGCGGTTAAAATGCGTATTCTCAGAGCCTGCTGAAAAGCGCGAAAAAAGACGAAAAAAATTTTGAGAATATCTTCATAAAACCCTTGACAGGAGGAGGCTAAGAGAATATAATATATAGTACATCTGCGGGAGTAGTTTAGTGGCAGAACCTCAGCTTCCCAAGCTGATGGTGTGGGTTCGATTCCCATCTTCCGCTCCAGAAGGAGCTTGTTTCTCAACAGGCTCAAAACATAGTCGACCGTGAAGAGTGAATAAGCTGTGTATAGCAGCCGATTCACTCTTTATGTTTATTTGAAGTGGATGGAGACACGGCATAACGGAAGGGAATGAGGTGCGTTATGAATCACCTACGCAAATGTCTGCTCAGGGCAGTTTCTATGGCGGCTTCTATGACAATTGTCATCGCGTGGCTGACGGTCAGTCTGACCGCCTGCGGCGATGACAGTGAGAAGCAAATCAAAAAGGTCAATCTCAGAATCATGTCATGGAACGGAGATTTCCGGGAGCTGATGGAAACATATTATATCCCGCGCCATCAGAAGCTCATGCAGAATGTCGAGATTGAATGGGTGACCGATGAGATCAACAGCTATCGCGATAGTGTTGCTCGCAGGCTGTCGGACGGCGAGCATATAGACATTTTTTTGGGCAATAATGAAATGGCGCCCTTCTTTGCCGCCAATGAGAAGGTAGCGCCGCTTTCTCAGCTAGGAATAACCGAGGCCGATCTTTCAGATCAATATCGCTTCACACGAACGCTGGGGTCGGACAGTTCGGGTGTGCAGAAGGGTTCCGCGATGGACTGCGAACCCGGAGTGCTGCTCTACCGTTCGGATTACGCCGAGAGATATCTCGGCATTACACATCAGGATGAAATGCAGGAAAAACTCTCGTCGTGGGACTCGTTCATTGCGATGGCACGCACGCTCAATGAGCAGTCGGAAGGCAAGGTTCGTATGCTTCCCAACAGCGCAGAGTTGTGGAAGTCGGTGAATTGTGCCATGTCGGGACTGTGGCTCACGGATGGGCAGCTATCTGTGTCGGACGATACCGTGGCGCACTGGCTTGATATTGTAAAGGAGTTATATGAAGTCAATGCTTTCGCCGACGTCAAATCTCTCGAAGATGACTGGTACAGTGCTGTTGACAGCGGCGTATTCTGCTTTTATGCCGCACCGTGGCTCTGCAGGAGCGGTTCTCCCGCAAACGCGGACATCACCACTGTTTTTTCGTCTGCCAGACGCAGCGGAGTTTCGTTCGGCAAGTTCAAAACATCGCTGGCGCCGGACGGATTTGTTTACGGAGGCACATGGCTTTACTGTCCCCAGAACAGTGAGAACAAGGGAATTGTCGCCGAAATCATCCGTTCCTTCACTTGCGATGAGGCGTTTATGAAGATGCTTGCCCTTGCCGAGGTGAGATATGTCAATAACAGCAAGGTTTGCAATGAGCTTGCCGCCCTCCAAATTCCCAATCCTCTGTTTGACGGGCTGGATGCGTTTTCGGTGTACAATTCCGCGGCGCGCAGTCTGGAATTTGCGCCGCCGACAATTTACGACAATTCGGTGAGCAGTCTTCTCTACAATCAGACAAAGGCATATGCCAAGGGTGAAACAACTGTAAGCGAAGCGGCGTATAATTTCCGCCTGAATGTATGGAAAAAATACGAGGAGATAACGTCCGAACCCCTTAAACCCGCGTATTAAAGAATGAAGTGTGAAAAATATGTTAAAAATTCATTTCAATATGCCCACACGCGGTTACAGTGCATTAATAATCTTTGACAATTGGGGAATTATGTGGTAGAATGTACTTGTTTAAAGAGTAAAGGAGAGATTTCAATGGAATTCAAGGGTTTGTGCCTTGGATGCATGAGTAATAAAGGCAACGCGATGGAATGTCCGAAGTGCGGCTATGTGGACGGTACACCGCAGGTTTTGCCATATCTTGAACCCGGTACATTGCTGAAAGAGAGATATATCGTGGGTAAACATCTCAGCGCCAACGGTGAGGGAGTTACCTATATCGGCTACGATATGACCACCAATAAAAAGGTCACTGTCAGGGAGTACCTTCCCAAGACGCTTTGTTCCAGGGTCAAGGACGATGATAATATCATCATTGCCTCGGGTAACAAGCTGGTTTATCAGGATTACCTTCAGGACTTCATGGAGATTGGCAGGGCGCTTGTCAAGCTGTCGAGCCTTCCCTCCATCGTGCCTGTGATAGATATGTTTGAAGCAAACAAAACAGCGTACACTGTTTATGAATTTGTTGACGGCAAGCCGCTTGACGAAATCATCAAACGCGCACGCAGATTCACTTGGGAAGAGGCAAGGCCGCTTTTCCTTCCCCTGATCTCCACTGTCAATTCGGCTCATGCCATAGGACTGGTACATTTTGGAATCAGTCCGGAGAATATTATCATGACCCGCAGCGGCACATTGAAGCTGCAAGGCTTTGGCAGTCCGGATGCTCATCTGGCTGAGACGGAGCTTACCGCTGAATTTTACGACGGATTCAGCGCCATCGAGCAGTATTCGCTCGAAGGAAAAAAAGGCAAATGGACCGATGTTTACGCCATGAGTGCCGTCATTTTTTACGCGCTTACCGGCAAAAGACCTCCCGATGCTGTTTCGCGTTCGTATGAGCCCAGACTGAATATGCCCACCGATGTGGCGCAGAATATTCCGACCCATGTTGTCACAGCGCTTGCCGGTGGCCTTCAGGTCAATATCGAGACACGTACTCATTCTATGGAGGAGCTTAAGAATCAGCTCAATAATCCGGTGCCGCGCAAGCCGGAGCCGAAGCCGGTGCCTGTTGCTCCGAATTACAGTGAGAGATATGTGGATGAGCCTGACTATAACGAACCACCTACACGGATTGCCGCTCCTGCCGCTTCTGCTCAGATGAACCGTCAGGTTCGCGATTACGGTCCGGACGACAGTGAGCCTGAGATTTCGCCATACAAATACGGCATTATTTCCGGACTTGTCGGATTTGTGGTGCTTGGCGTTATCGCCCTGATATTTATCAATCTTGTCGTGCTTCCCATGATGAAAAAGAACAACGCGGAGGACGAGGACGTCACCTCGTCGGCTTATGTCTCTTCCGAGGAGGACAATGCAAGCTCCGAACCCAAAGTCCTATACAGAGTGCCAAATCTGGTCAATAAAAAATGGAGCAGCGTGGACGGAAATGAGAAATACAGTAATTTCTATATTCGCCTTATTGATGAAGTGTATGACGAAAACTACGAAGAGGGCAGAATTATCTCCCAGACGGTAGAGGCAGGATCTACCGTAGAACAGAATACGCCGATAGGCGTGGTTGTCAGCAAGGGCTCCAAAATGCGTACGGTTCCTGATATTATCGGTATGAGCGTTTCGGAGGCTTCCACAGAACTGGAAAAAGCGGGTCTTGCACTTGGCGATCAGGCGGAGGAATACAGCGACAGCTATGCGATGGGCAAGATCATCAGACTTAACGGCATTGACGTCGGGCAGAAAATTCAGGCCGGCAGTATGATCAATGTGGTTGTCAGCCTGGGCGAAGAGGAATAACAAAAA
>ONWI01000127.1 GCA_900321515.1 uncultured Eubacteriales bacterium
GTCGCCATTTTGCTGTTATAGCTCAGTAGGCAGAGCACTTCCTTGGTAAGGAAGAGGTCACCAGTTCGAATCTGGTTAACAGCTCCACAAAAACCCCCGAAGTCTGATTTTTCAGGTGCTTCGGGGGTTTTTGTTATGTTTCACGGTATGTACAGCAAATTCAATCTTTGAGCCGGATGACGCAGCTGCACAAGCGCCGAGATGCGTCATCCGGTTTTCCAAAATAAGCATTTTACAACTCACAGATTGAAGCGCCGTATAATTATACGGCTATCATTCTGCCTCCGGCTCTCCCGACTATCTTCCTGACAATCTCACTGTCAACGGACTTATCGAATTTCCTTGCCCACAGCATACCCGAATTGATCAACATTTCGTAGTCGCCTTCACGAAAGATATAAGGAGTGCCCCTTTCCCAGTCTATAGCCCTGTATGTATCAGTCATGCCGGTATGAAGGGTTTCATAATTTTTCAAACCGGAGACAAATCTTTTTCCCGCACAATCCCAGTTGAGATATACCGTCTGAAGGAAAAGCTCATCCGGTATTAATCCACGGCGAAAAGTCCTTTCTATAAAAACCTTCTGGGATAAAACATGACGGGCGAATTTTTCAGTAATGGAGAACCACTGCGTACCCAATCCGTACTTTACTTCCGGGGCAAGTCTGTTTATCCGCAAAAGCTTCTGAATTATCACCGAGGCTTTGCAAATGACTTTGCCTGTAAAGTCTTTAGCCTGGAACTTTTCAAGAAAAGGATAATAATACTTTATTCTGTCCAGCCAACGATTCTTTCCTGTTTTCTCAAGCTCGAACACGTTGATATATTCAAGATCGCTGCTTCTGTCGTATATTTCAAGTATCTTATCAATACTTTTCAAGGGAAGATCGGCGCCGCTTATCAAGTGGAAATAACAGTACCTGTCCGTTTCAACAGCCATTTCCAGAAGCAGAAGTTCCGCGTTTACCATACTGTAGGCGCCCCAGCTTACACATGTGCGCCGTGTAAAAAAAATGCGGGAATGCTTTACCGCCGACAAAAGGAAGTCCCTTTCACTATCAGAAAAAAACGCCTTTTTATCTATGTGGATAAAAATATCAGTTCTTTCACTGTCAATACATGTAAGAAGCGTCGCCAACTGATCATATTTATCATGAGCCAGTATCATCACAGCATGTTTAATAATATCCATTATATTTTCCTTACATCAATTGAGATTTACTTTTCGTTACTTTATTATATTTTATTGACAATCAAAGGAATTGTCAATAAAATTGAAAATTTTAAACGACCGTTAACAAACACATCACAATCTCATCAAACTCATCTTGTTTTAGTATATACTATTTCAAATTGACTTTTTCACCCAGTCAGTATATAATAAAAGCCGTACAGGTTTTTGGTAATTCCGGTGTATTGTTTATTTATTTTCACGCATTTATCGCACTATAGTTTCAAACATACAGAGCGGAGTGATAATTTTGAGCAAAGAATATAATGAAGATTTTTTTGAAATGAATAAGCTTGATTCGGTAAACTCGATTAATTTAGACGTCCAAAAGAACAAAGGCAGCAGCCATTCCCAAAACGTAGATAAACAGACTGACAAAAGCAACAATACAGATTCAGGCAAAGCAAGCGCAGTCAAATCCGATAACGCCCAAAAAAAATGCAAAAAGAACGCGATACTTCTATGTCTGCTCGCCGCATCAGCGGTCATATGCGCCGGAGCGCTTATTGTGGGCTTATTCGGCAGAACGCACGACGAAGTCGATCCTCACTACGACCTAAAGGAAACGCCGTTCGTAACCGATTCAGACAGTCCAGGCATAGATCAGATATCCGAGAACGTGCTTGGCACAGGAATGCTCTTTTCCGACTGCGATATCTTCCGGCTGCCGGATGAATCCTCTTCTGTCGAGGGCAGACTCTCGGGCGGCACAGATGTTCTGATCTATGAGGCCGAAGGCGATTTTTACAAGGTCAGCGATCCGGATAAGGTTGTAACCGGCTATGTGCTCAAGGAAAAAGTCAATACCGGCAACATTGACCTCGGCAATCCCGACGCGGCTTCGGAGATAATCGACGACAATACCGGCGAGGTCATAGGCACTGAAAAAATCAATTCCAATGTTACAAACGCCACGATCAATCCGGAGGATTTTCCGGTTAATTCCTCGCCTTACTTTATTTACGTTGAAAAAGGCTCACATACGATAACTATTTTCGGAAAGGACTCAAACGGAAAATACACCATCCCCCGCAAAACCTTTCTCACAGCCACAGGCAGAACGGCTTCGCTGACTCCGGTAGGCAATTTCACCATCAAGGGCAAGGAAAAATGGCATTCGTGGGGTACTTGCTACTCCCCGTACTGCTGCAAATATTATGGGGGGCTTTTCTTTCACGGGCCGCTCTACAAGAGCAAGAACTTCGGCTCTCTGATGAGAGGAAGCGTCGCTCAGATTGGCACCAATGCCTCGTCCGGCTGCATGAGGACAAGCGCGCAGGCGGCGTACTTCATATATCAATTCTGCTGGGTCGGCACCAATGTGAAAATCGTCAACGGTTCGCCTCTCGGCAGAAGCGCCGGGAGACCCTCAGAGGAAAGCCAGTATATTGACCCCGCAACCAACTGCGTACCGGTAGCGGAAATATCATTTGGATTTGACAGCAAAACAATGATTATCGGCGACTCGCTCAAGGTGAACGTGAACATCTCCCCTGCTTTCGCCGACAACACGGACTGTTCATGGTCGTCGAGCAATCCGTCGGTTGTCTCCGTAAACGGAGACGGCAATTCCTGCACGCTGACCGCAAAGAAAGAAGGAAGCGCGGTAATAACAGCTACTTCTATTGACGGCGGATTTACCGCCTCATTCAACGTAAATGTGCTCCCTCCCGAATCGTCAGATGAATCTTCGGATATTCCTCCCGACTCTTCGACAGAACCGGACGGAGTCTCATCCACCGAAAGCGACACTTCCTCAGAGAACACCTCATCGGACAGCGGTGACTCCACCACTGAAACAGACAATCAGGAAACCGCGCCTTCCTCTTCAACATCCGCCGTCACTTCCGACGACAGTCAGACAGGCGATTGATCTGTTTGATCATCTATATAATCTGATGAGTGCCGAATGGCATACACACAGCGTGTGATATGTCATTCGGCTTTTTTGAGCCTGTTTAGGTAATCTAA
>ONWI01000160.1 GCA_900321515.1 uncultured Eubacteriales bacterium
CCGAAAACGAGGTAGAAATTCTGAACGAGAAAATACATATCGGGGTGAACTTGCTTCCGGTCATAAATTACGCAATGCTTCAGAACGGACTGAAAATAATCCGTTCAGTCACCGTAACCAACGATTCCGAAGAGAACCTGACCGACGCCGAGCTTCGCATTACTTCCGAGCCTGCGCTTTGCCTGCCTTATACCGAACACATTGACATGCTGCCGGCGGGCAGGTCGGTCACACTCAACGGCATTAAGGTTATTCCGGACGGCAGTTATCTGGCGGGCATTACCGAAAAGATCAGCGGCGTTCTGACAGTAACGCTTTTAAGCGGCGGCAATGCCGTTTGCTGCGAACAGACCGAAATATCCGCGCTTGCCTTTGACCAGTGGCACGGTGTGTCAATATATCCCGAATTGCTTTGCGCATTCGTCACTCCGAACCATCCGGCGATAGCGAGGGTCACAGCCCGCGCCGCGGAGCTTCTCGGCAAGTGGACGGGCGACCCGTCGCTTGACGCTTATCAGAGCAATGATCCGAACCGCGTGCTTAAACAGGCGGCGGCGGTATACGGGGCATTACAGGAGCAAAACATTGTCTACTGCGTCTCTCCGGCGAGCTTTGAGACAGTCGGACAGCGCATCCGTCTCTGCGACACGATAATGGAGCAGAAGCTCGGCACATGCATGGATCTTACCCTGCTTTACACGGCGGCGCTGGAAGCCATCGGACTTCACCCTCTGCTGATACTGCTCAAAGGGCACGTTTTTGCCGGCGTGTGGCTGGAAGAATTCTCATTCCCGGAGACGGTGCAGGACGACGCTTCACTGATAACCAAGAGGCTTGCCAACGGCATAAACGAAATTGCCGTGGTGGAATGCACCGCTTTTGCGGCTAAGGAAGAAACCGTGGCGTTTGACGACGCGCAGAAGATGGCAGAAAAGCAGCTCTCCGATTTTAGTTCTGTGGAATGCTTTATTGACGTGAACCGCGCCAGGCTCAGCGGCGTCAAACCCATTCCCATGCGCGTCTCAACCGAGAACGGCTGGGTGGTGGAGCGTCCGCTTCTGACGGAAGATGAGCTGACCGCCGCTCCCAAGGATAAGGAAAGCGCGGTTATTGCAGACAGTCAGGAGGATGACACTCCCGTAACCCGGAAGACCCGCTGGGAGCGAAAGCTGCTGGATTTGGGACTGCGCAATTCACTGATAAACCTGCGGCTTTCCAAGACACTTATACCGCTGCTTGCTTCCTCGGTTGACGAACTGGAGGATTGCCTGTTTGACGGAGATGATTTCAAGATAATGCCGCGTCCGTCAGACTGGGATCAGGGAGAGCTGAATTTTGACAACATGCATGAACTGGGGGAATTTGCCTCGGTCATTCAGTCTGAATTCAAGAATCACCGCATCCGTTCGTCGCTCACGGATACCGAACTTTCCAAGACAATCAAGGAGCTTTACCGCTCCGCGAAATCCGCGCTTGAAGAAAACGGCGCGAATACGCTTTACATGGCGATGGGACTGCTGCGCTGGTATGAAAATCCCAGGAGCACCAAGCCGAGATATGCTCCGATAATACTTGTCCCCGTGGAAATAGTGCGCAAATCCGCAGCGCAGGGATATGTGGTCCGTCTGCGCGACGATGAACCGCAGATGAATGTCACCATTCTGGAAAAGCTGAAGCAGGATTTCAATATTGAAATAAAGGGACTGAATGTTCTTCCCGAGGACGAACACGGGATAGACACCCGAAAGGTATTCACCATCGTGCGCAAGGCTGTAATGGAGCAGAAAAACTGGGACGTTCTGGAATCGGCATATATAGGAATATTCTCATTCTCGCAGTTCGTCATGTGGAACGATATACGCAGCAGGTACAACGACCTCGCCAAGAACAAAATCGTAAGCAGTCTGATGGAAGGCAAGCTCGAATGGGAAGCGGAGGAAATGAGCATAGGCGAAGAGGTGGACGAGAGCGGCGTATTACTGCCGATGTCAGCCGACGCGTCTCAGCTGTTTGCCATCAAAGCGGCGTCCGAAGGCAAGAGCTTCGTGCTGCACGGACCTCCCGGCACGGGCAAATCCCAGACCATCACCGCCCTGATAGCCAACGCGCTCGCGCAGGGCAAGTCAGTTCTCTTTGTCGCCGAAAAAATGGCAGCTCTGGAGGTTGTGGAAAGGCGGCTTGATAAAATCGGGATAGGCGATTTCTGTCTTGAGCTTCATTCCAACAAGGCAAAGAAGAAATCGGTTCTTGAACAGCTTAGGAAGGCTTCCGAAGTCACCAAGGGGCAGACCGCCCAATCATATGAGAACAAGGCAAATCAGATTGCCAGAATCAGAGCGGAACTGAACGAGTATGTCCGTGAGCTTCACAGGGAACGCAAGTGCGGCAAGACTCTCTACGAGCTTATCAACGAATACGAAGCCAATAAGGCATATCCGGATATTCCCTCCTGGGATTACGCGTTCACAGAGGAAATAGACCGCGAAAGAGCCGACGAACAGGCTGTGCTGCTCCAGCGCGTTACCGCCGCGGCAAAGGCTGTCGGACACCCGAAGGATCACCCGCTTGCCGCAGTAAAAACCGCAGGCTATTCTCAGCAGCTCCGCATGACGCTGCCGGATAACATTTCCGCTTACAATAAGGCTCTCGGCGCTCTCCAAAACGCGGTTGAAAAGTTCACCGCCGAAGTTGATATCCCGTCCGGCACATTTGATGAAGTAAGCGCCCTTGTCTCCGCGGCGCGTGAAATGAAGCTCTGGTTCGACTTCCCGAAGGCTTGGGCGCAATCTGAAAATCCCGCATTCTTCCTGACGCAGATTCAGGAGATGTGTCAGCATTACGCCAACGCGAATCAGCATGCGGAGTCTCTATCCCGATACTGGCGTCCGGAATTTCTCGGGTTGGACGGTATGCAGCTTTTGGGCGAATACCGCACGGCGGAATCGAAGTGGCTGATACCGCGAATGCTGGGCATTAACGCCCTATGCAAGAAGCTGCTTCCGTACTCTGTAGGGGCGATAAACAAGAGCAGCCTCGAAAAACATCTTGTATCGCTGCTCAATTACCGTACCGAGATGAACGCCGCTTCCGGACTGTTCGATAATTACGGCGAATCGCTTGGCACTCTTTACAGCGGCAGCGCGACCGACTGGAACGGCATAAGCATATCCTGCGCCGCTGCAAAGGAAAGTGCCGCAAGGCTTGACCAGCTTTTCGGCGGAACGGAATTCCGCACAAAATACTGCGGCAGATCGGAGCTAAGGGAAGAGACAGACGGCGTTATCAATGCAATGCCCTCTGTGCTTGAGGCCAAGAGCATGCTCGACGAAATAATTGACACATTGTATGATCCGGAAGGAGAATGGATCGCGGCGCAGATCAGCGTTTGCGAAAACGTAACGGAGCACTTCGATGAAATCAAGGAATGGATCACATGGAACGCTATTGCCAAAGAAGCCGAAAACTGCGGAATGAGCTGCGTCATTGAAGCTTACCGGCAGGGAATATCCCATGATGACGCAGCCGGCAGCTTTAAGAAAATGATCTCGAAGACACTTGCCATGCAGGTAATAGATTCGGTTCCGGTTCTCAGCGGATTCTCAGGCGCGGTGTTCAATGAGAAAATAGAACAGTTCCGTCAGATGGACGCCGACCTCACCAATCTTACAAGAAAGGAAATATACTGCCGGCTGGCTTCGCGTGTGCCGAATTTCGCCAAGGAAGCCGCGCAGAGTTCCGAGCTGGGCATTCTTCAAAGGGCAATCCGCAGCGGCGGCAGAGGGCTGAGCATACGCAGGCTCTTTGACCAGATACCCAACATGCTTCCGAGACTCTGTCCCTGTATGCTGATGAGCCCGATTTCCGCCGCGCAGTACCTTGCTCCAAACCGTGAGCCTTTTGACCTTGTGGTATTCGATGAAGCCTCCCAGATAACCACATCAAAGGCTGTCGGCGCGCTGGCGAGGGGAAAGAACGCCGTCATAGTCGGCGACCCAAAGCAGATGCCCCCGACATCATTCTTTGCTACATCCACGGTGGACGAGGACAACATTGACGACGAGGACCTCGAAAGCATTCTCGACGACTGCCTTGCCCTGAATATGCCTCAGACGCATCTTCTCTGGCATTACCGCAGCCGTCACGAGAGCCTTATCGCATTCAGCAACCGTCATTTCTATGAGAATAAGCTGTACACATTCCCTTCGGTCAACGATCGCGAAGCAAAGGTCAGACTTGTTCACACAGAAGGATATTTTGACCGTGGAAAGAGCCGCCAGAACCGTTCCGAAGCCGAAGCAGTCATTTCCGAGCTAAAGCGGCGCTGCCACGATAAAAATGACAGCAAGCTCAGCGTCGGAGTCGTTACATTCAACATCAATCAGCAGAATCTGATTGACGATCTGCTCATTGAAGCATGCAAGGAGGACAGCGCGCTCGAAAGCTGGGTCAACAACGGCAAGGAACCGCTTTTCATCAAGAATCTCGAAAACGTGCAGGGCGACGAGCGAGACGTAATACTCTTCTCGATAGGCTACGGTCCGGACAGGGAAGGGCATGTTTCCATGAATTTCGGTCCGCTCAACCGCGAAGGCGGATGGCGCAGGCTGAATGTCGCTGTATCTCGTGCAAGGTGCGAAATGGTGGTCTTTTCCACACTTGAACCGGAACAGATCGACCTCAACAGAACCCACGCCGAAGGCGTTGCCGCGCTGAGATCATTCCTCGAATACGCCGCCGGCAAGGATCGTTTCAACGACGAATTATCTTCCGCCGGCAAATGCGAAGATATCGAGGGCGTGAGCAGGGCAATTTGTGCGGCGCTTGCCGAAAACGGATATGAAACGGAGCGCAATGTCGGTCATTCGCAATACCGCATAGACATAGGCGTAATTGATCCGAACGCGCCTGACCGCTACCTGCTCGGCATACTGCTCGATGGCAGCACATACCGCGATTCCAAGACGGTCCGTGACAGAGAGCTTGCTCAGATAAGCGTTCTCGGCAGTCTGGGCTGGACCATAGCCCGCGTGTGGTCGATGGACTGGTGGGACAACAGCCGCAAGGAAATTGCGAGGCTTCTCGACATTCTCGCAAAAGCCGCCGAACAGTCACGCGCTGCCGCTGAGCAGACTGAGGACGGAGGTGAGGACGGCGTTCCGGACGGAGAGCCTCAGACAGAGGAATCCGTTCCTGCTGAGAGCGAGGATAATGACGATAAGCCCGCCGAAGAGGAAGAAATTGAAATTATTCCGGATGATCACGAGGCGATTGTCTCTGCAAACGTGATACCGTATAAGTCCGCGGAACTGAAATCAATTGAGCTGACTGCGGAGGATTTTGTCCAGCCGGCTTGCAAAAAGATGATAAAGGACGCGATCAAGGCGGTAATTGAATACGAAGCGCCGGTAAGCGAGGCAAGGCTTATCCGCAGAGTGATACAGAGCTTCGGCATAACCCGCAGTACGGCGAAACTCCAAAGTCATCTGTCACAGCTCATTGAGTCGCTCGGATTACAGAGCACAATTCAGTTCGAAGACAGATTTATCTGGCGGAAGGGTCAGGTGCCCGAGGAATACTCCCTTATTCGCGTATGCGGGGAAGGGGACTGCAAGCGCGACGTTAAAGAGATACCCTTGCAGGAAGCAGCCAACGCTGTCTGTCTTGTGCTCAGTGAACAGTTCAACATGTCGCACGACGATCTTGTGAGGGAAGCGGCAAAGGTAATGAATTACACCAGACTCATCGCAAGTGTCAGCACGGCGTTTGACTCTGCAATTATGTATGCCGACCTGAAGGGCTATCTCTCCACAGATGACAACGGAAATTTCAGACTCTCGGGTTTGGGTAATGAATACACGGAAAAATTCAAAATGTAAAAGATAATCATCGTATAGCAATATCCCATGTCAAAGGAAATCTTTGACATGGGATATTTTGTGTGTTGACGCGACAGAAGCGGATGTGCTATTCTTGAGGTACGGAGTGAATCATTCCGATATTATTCAAGGAGGTCTTTGTTTGAAGACAACGATGAAAAAATTTGCTGCTGTTATCATGGTAGGAATGCTGGCTTTTTCAGCGGCAGCTATACCAAGCCACACGGATTACACAGCTTACGCGTCTGTCGGTTATTCGGACGCGCAGACCGAAAAGTACGCAATGCAGGTTGCGGGAATAGTCAACCGCGAACGTGCCGCAAACGGCCTTGCGCCGCTGAGATATTCCGAAAAGCTCAGTGAGGCGGCTCTTGTGCGCGCGGAGGAAATCCAGAGCGTCTTTTCCCACACTCGTCCCAACGGGACACGCTGCTTTACGGCGGTGACTGAGGCGGGAATCAGCTATACTTCGGTGGGGGAGAACATAGCCTACGGACAGCGTACACCAGAAGAAGTTATGAATTCATGGATGAATTCGTCGGGGCACCGCGCTAATATCCTTGGAAACTACGATTATATCGGCATAGGAGTTACTTTCAGGAACGGCACATATTACTGGTCGCAGTTCTTTGCGGTATCTAAGGATCTCAGCGGAGAAGTAATTACTCTCGGCGGCGAATCTGCTTCCACTTCCACAACCAAGTCCACCACCAGGGCAGCCGCATCCACAACGAAGTCCACTTCCAAGGCAACCGCTTCCACAACGAAGTCCACTTCCAAGGCAACCGCTTCCACAACGAAGTCCACTTCCAAGGCAACCGCTTCCACAACGAA
>ONWI01000161.1 GCA_900321515.1 uncultured Eubacteriales bacterium
AACTTTTCCATGGGAGAAGGCGGAGCGATCCTGATTAATAATCGGGATTATATTGAGCAGGCCGAAATACTCAGAGAAAAGGGCACCAACCGTTCTCAGTTTTTCCGAGGGCAGGTGGCAAAATACAATTGGGTAGATTTTGGCGACAGTTATTTGCCGTCCGATCTGAATGCAGCCTATCTCTGGGCGCAGCTTGAGGTGGCGGATGAGATCAATGCCAACCGCCTTGCCACATGGAACGCTTATTGGCAGGCGTTTCTGCCTTATGCGGAGCGTGGCCTTGTTTCGCTTCCCACGATTCCGGAACATTGTGTTCACAATGCGCATATGTTTTATCTCAAGTTTCCTGACTTGGAGACGAGGCAAAGCTATATCAAGTTTATGAGGGAAAACGAAATACTGTGTGTGTTTCATTATGTGCCGCTTCATTCGGCGCCGGCCGGTCTTAAATTCGGCCGTTTTCACGGCGAAGACGTCCACACGACTGCCGACAGTGACAGACTGGTTCGTTTGCCGTTGTATTATAATATTGCCCGGGATGATTTGAATAAGGTGATTGAGAAAACCCTTGCCTTCATAGAAAAAATGTAATTGATGGAGAGTCAAAATGAGTAGCAAAGTCAGTGTTGTCATACCTGTTTATAATGTTGAAACATATCTTGAAAAGTGTGTGGACAGCGTACTGCGCCAGACCTATTCCGATTTTGAGATCATTTTAGTGGACGACGGTTCCACCGATGCAAGCGGGAGAATCTGCGATTCGTTCACAGACGAAAAAATCAAGGTGATACATCAAACCAATGGCGGACTCTCAGATGCCCGGAACACTGGCACCAAGGCCGCCGTCGGAGAGTATATTACATGGCTTGACAGCGACGACACGCTTCATCCGGATTTTCTGAAGATTTTGGTGCAATTGGCAGAGGATTGCCGTGCGGATATGGCGGTGGGGGAGTTTTCCTTCTGTAAAGAGGGGGAGGAATGCAAACCGTCGGAGGGGAATTATGCGACGGATGTATGCGCCGGTACAGAAGCTATGAAGCGTATGCTCGAAGGCAGACTGCATGGCACAAGCGCCTGTGGAATGCTTATCAAAAGGGACTTGGCCGGGAGATATTTCTTTCCCTATGGCAAATACCATGAAGATGACCTGACGACCTATCAGTTTTATCGGAGTGCCGATAGGGTGGCCTACACGGAGCAGCCGTTGTATTTTTACCTGCAGCGCGCAGGCAGCATCATGCACAATGCGTTTGGTGAATCAGACATCGCGGAACTGGACGCGGCCGACGTCATCTATAACGCTTGCGAGGCTATGGGAGAGGAATACAGAAAAGCGGCGCTGATCAAGAAAACATGTAATTATTGTCAGGTGCTTTTTAAATGCAGTGATTTAAAGCAAATCCATTATGAGACATATAAAAGAGCCAATGATTTTATTGACAGTTATTGGTCCGAAATTTTTGCCAGTCCGTACATAGGCAAAAAAGCGAAAATCAAAATCATATTATATAAGTCAGGTCTTTTGAAATATGTAAATAAAATGATGGGGAAAGAAAATGCGTAGATTAATCATATCCAACACACATTACCAGACAATCGTTTCTCTGCAATTGAAAATGACGTTGTTTAAAGAGGACGACGTTGTTTTTTTCGTCAGTGATCATTCCAACGGCTCAGAAGAAATCGTCAAAAGATTAAAACAAATCGAACTCTTTGAAGACGTAGAATACATACGCACGAGGGATATCCTTTACCAATATTCCGATAAAGATAAATGGAGAGACTTTTTCTCCTTTTCGTTTTTTGACCGCAACAGATATGCCTTTTATTTTGACAATACCGAGAATCTGTATTTTGACGAAATTGTCGTATTTAATTACGAGGCAGATATTTATGGACTGCATGCCATTTTATCCGCCGTCAACAGAGATGTCAAAATTTCCATGATGGAGGAAGGCATTCTTTCCTATAATACGTTTGAAAAGACGTCGAAGAATCTGAATCTTTCCTGCAAAATCAGAAACGTATTGGGCAAAAAGAGCGTTCATGACGCTGTGGGGAATTTTTACTGTTTTTACCCCTCTCTGTACCAAGGCAAATACAGTCCTGTTCAGATTCCGTTGATACAACCCGACAGCGGCGTTGTGGCGCTATTAAAAAAAGTCTTTGGTGTCGATGAACAGCACATGAATTACGACAGAAAATACATCTTTTTTACCAGTGTCTTTGATTTTGAGGGGGAGCATCCCATCGGCGAGTTTGAACTGGTGCAGCAAGTGGCGGAGACGGTCGGCAAAGAAAAT
>ONWI01000162.1 GCA_900321515.1 uncultured Eubacteriales bacterium
CACTATCCCATCGAGGAAAACATCGAAAAGACCAAGATTCTGGTCAACACCTGCGAAGTGCTGGGTCTTTCTCTGGAAGCCGAGGTCGGTTCCATCGGCGGCGAAGAGGACGGCGTTGTAGGTATGGGCGAGTGCGCAGATCCTGCAGAGTGCAAGACCATCGCTGACCTCGGCGTTACCATGCTGGCTGCCGGCATAGGCAACATTCACGGCAAATATCCCGAGAACTGGCCGGGTCTCAGCTTCGACACACTTGAGGCTGTCAAGAACACCGTCGGCGACGTTCCGCTGGTTCTTCACGGCGGCACAGGCATTCCCGAGGATCAGATCAAGAAGGCCATCTCGCTGGGCGTTGCCAAGATCAACGTCAACACCGAGTGCCAGCTCGCATTCCAGGAAGCCACCAGAGCTTACATCGAGGCAGGCAAGGATCAGCAGGGCAAGGGCTTCGATCCCCGCAAGCTGCTCGCTCCCGGCGCACAGGCAATCAGAGATATGGTCAAGACCAAGATGGAAATCTTCGGCTGCATAGGCAAGGCTGAGTAACTTTCCCTTTTCCTGACAGGGCAGACAGAATTCAATTTACCATTGATAAACCCCCGTCGCGGCAGGGCGCTCCGGATTTTCTCCGGACGCTCCGCCATGACGGGGGTTGTTGTTTATCAATAGATTTAATATACTGAATCGTTAAAATATTGACGTATCTTACGGAAGTATATTTTTAATATTGACATATCAGCGAAATGGGTAGATAATATATTCCAACAATCAACATACTAATAAGAAGGGGGCATTCAATATGCTTTCACTGGACAAATTCTACCATGCCGCCTATGTGCTGAAGAGCGTTCTGCGCCGCACCGATCTGGTCTACGCGCCGGAACTCAATCCCGAGGCGGACATATACTTAAAGCCGGAATGTCTTCAGGTGACAGGCTCTTTCAAGGTCAGAGGCGCCTACTACAAGATTGCCACGCTCTCGGACGACGAAAAGGCAAAGGGCGTTATCGCCTGCTCCGCCGGCAACCACGCGCAGGGCGTAGCCCTGGCCGCCACCAAGAGCGGCATCAAATCGCTCATCTGTCTGCCGGACAGCGCACCGATCTCCAAGGTTGAAGCAACCCGTAAGCTCGGCGCCGATATCTGCCTGGTCAACGGCGTGTACGACGACGCCTACAAGCGCGCGCTTGATCTGCGCGACGAAAAGGGCTACACCTTCATTCATCCCTTCGACGACGACAGAGTCATATCCGGACAGGGAACCATCGGTCTGGAAATCGCCGATCAGCTTCCCGACGCGGACGCGGTAATCGTTCCCATCGGCGGCGGCGGACTGATCTCCGGCGTTGCCTTCGCCATCAAGCAGCTCAATCCCAACATCAAGGTTTACGGCGTTCAGGCGGCCGGCGCCCCAAGCATGTTCAATTCCATTCACGACGGCAAGATAGAATGCCTGCCGTCAGTATCCACCATTGCGGACGGCATCGCCGTCAAGGAACCGGGCACGATAACATTCGACACCTGTCAGAAGTACGTTGACGACATCGTGACCGTCACGGACGACGAAATATCCGCCGCCATACTCGCCCTCATTGAGAAGCAAAAGATGATCGCCGAAGGCGCGGGAGCCGTTTCGGTCGCGGCGGCGATGTTCAACAAGGTCCCGGTCAAGGGCAAGAAGGTAGTCTGCGTCGTCTCGGGAGGCAACATCGACGTTACGATTCTCTCCCGCGTCATCAAGAGAGGACTGCTCATGTCGGGACGCACATGCGCTCTGAATCTGGAACTCATTGACAAGCCCGGTCAGCTTCAGGGAGTTGCGGGCATCATTGCCACACTCGGCGGCAATGTCATTTCCATTCACCACGAACGCGCCAACGAAGGCGCCGACGTAAACGGCTGCTATCTCAGACTGATACTTGAGACCAAGAATTTCGATCACATCGAAGAGATAAAGAAGGCGCTGCTCGACAACGGCTACCATTTCGCCGCAAATTACAAATAATCAATATTCATTAAATCAGGAGGTAATTCACCATGATTAAGACAGTTTACACCAAAAGCGCGCCCGACGCCATCGGACCGTATTCACAGGCAAAGATTGCCGGAGGCTTCCTTTTCGCATCCGGACAGATCGCCATCAATCCCGCAAGCGGCACGGTCGAAGCGGACACCATCGAGGGGCAGACCGAACAGATAATGAAAAACATCGCAGCCATTCTTGCCGAGGCGGGACTTACATTTGACAGCGTGGTAAAAACGACCTGCTTCCTCAAGAACATGTCGGATTTCGGAGTGTTCAATGAGATATATGGCAAGTATTTCACAAGCAAGCCCGCCCGTTCCTGTGTGGCGGCGGCACAGCTCCCCAAGGACGTTCTCGCGGAAGTTGAGATAATCGCGGTCTGCGGGTAATTTTCCACAAAAACAAAGAAGCATCCAGACAAGCACGGCCATTCGATGAAAAATTGAACCGCCGTGCTTTTTTTGAAAAGAGGTTTTTCCATGCAAAAAAAATACAAAGCCGTGATTTTCGACCTTGACGGAACTCTTCTCAATACACTCGACGACCTTGCCGACAGCTGTAATCATATCCTTGCCCTTAAAGGATTGCCGACATATCCCGTATCGAGATATCCGGCATTTGTCGGCAACGGCGCGGCGATCCTCATGAAGCGCATACATCCGGAGGGAACCTCGCAGGATGAGCTTGACGATTCTCTCAGGAAATTCACTGAATACTACAATTCACACAAAGATATAAAGACAATTCCGTACCCCGGAATACCTGAACTGCTCCAAAAACTCAGAGCGGAGGGAATCAATCTCTGCGTGCTGTCAAACAAACCACACGAAATAAGCCGTGAAATCATCCGGGAGTATTTCGGCGGCGACCTGTTTGACGTAGTCATGGGGAAATCGCCGGACTATCCGGTCAAGCCCGATCCCACCTCCTGCCAAATGATACTATCCGGTCTCGGACTTGACAAAAGCGAAGTGCTTTACGTCGGCGACAGCAATGTGGACATGCAGACCGCCAAAAATGCCGGTCTGACAAAATGCGGCGTCTGCTGGGGATTCCGTTCAGAGGACGAACTGAGAGCCGAAGGCGCGGATTATCTGGCGCACTCAGCGGAAGATATTTCCCGTATTGCCGGAGGACATAAAAATGAGGAATAAATTCATTCACAGAGCGGCGAGCGCCGTTGTCTCTCTTGCACTTGTTTTTTCACTTCTGACATTATCCTCCTGCAACATTCGTAAAGTGACGATAAACGCCACCGACTTCACCCGCACAGAAGCGCCGATTCCCAACCCGATGAAGGGATTCGCCGGTTTTTTCGGCAAAACCGATCCCGATTCTTCCATGGAATATATCGGATTGAGGTTCAGCGATATCTACACCTACGAGAACGGACAGGGCGGACTGAATACGGCGGCTCTTGCCAATATGCTCTTTGAAACGGCAGACAACGGGCACACCGCGATCCTCCGCGTTTACATGCTGAATCCCGGACGTGTCAGCGCGGAGGAAAACGGGCTGTTCCTTCCCGAGGAGCTTTACAGCGAACTGAAATCCAGAGGGGAAATATATTCCAATCAGGTTTCAGGCGGTCTGCTGGAATATCCCGACTTCAACAGTGAAAAGCTGATAGAATGTATGATTGAATTTATTCACTTGCTTGGGGAAGAATACGACGGACACCCGGTGATAGCCGTGATACAAATGGGACTTTACGGCTCCTGGGGCGAGTGGAACATGTCGGAGTGCCGTAATACAAATTGCTGTATGACAAACCTCAACCTCAGCAGGATCATTGAAGCATACACGTTTTCATTCACGAAAACCAAACTGATGGGACGCAATCCCTCGCTCGGACACGCCTACGAATACCCCATCGGCTATCACGACGACAATTTTATGTTCAACACCTCCGACTACCACAAAATCAACAAGGATTGGAGGGGGCTGTTGAGAAGGCAGAATTACGCATACGGCACGCTTCAGCAGTTTTATGATTTCATCAACGGCAACGGAGGCAGTTACGAGCCGCTCTGGGATTTGTGGGAAACGCAGATGTTCGGCGGCGAGCTTTCCATGCAGATCTATGAGGAGCCCTTCGGACCGCTCTGGAGCGGCACCGAGCGAAAAGCGCTGGACTACTGCATCAATCAGTTCCACATGTCATGGCTGATGGGGGTCGGAGCGGGGGGCGTTCCCGAACAGACCACCGAGGAATACCGCGAATATTGCAAGGTTGCCGGCAGCTTCGGCTACGACATCTTCATTGATTCCGTGACCGGCAAAAGCCGCACCGCCAAAATCACCACGACCTTCGGCAATTCCGGGATTGCCCCGTTCTATTACGACTGGGAATTGGAATACCGCATTTTTGACGCAAAAGGCAACGCGGTCTACGCATACCGGGATAACGGGTTCCGTCTCTCCGGACTTCTTCCGGGCGAAACGGCGGAATCTACGTTCTTTTTCCCGGAAGATGATCTCAATCCCGGCGAATACTCCGTCCGGGTGAGATTTGTCAATCCCGCCGAGGAGATTTCAAGAAAAGTCATGCCGCTCCGCCTTTCAAACAATCACGAAACAAGAGACGGATTTTATATTATCTCCAGTGTAACTGTCAAATAATACTTTCCTCAAAAAAACCTGTGCTTCCGCCGGATGATTGAACGGCAGTCAGCACAGGTTTTTATTATTTTTTATTTTTTCGTTTGGACTGCGACAGCTTGACCTCTTTCCGAATTTCGGCGAACGCGGCGTCCTCGCCATGTTCCGAAAGGAGGGTGAGCCAGCTTTCCAAAAGGTCGGAGGTTTCCTGATGAATTATCCTGCGCTGCTTGCCCTTGAGGAAATATTGCAGCGGAGACGAATCGGTGTAATGATTCTTCATATAGATTTTACTCGCGGCCATGCGGTCACAGAACATCTCTGCAACAAAGACCACCGGCATTCTGACCGGCATACAGAGCCTTGTTACAGGATCGTAATCCGTCCAGAATTCAAAATGATGGCGGTTGCGTCCCTTGTGGTGCATCCACGCCCGCGAATATCCTATATCCTCACGTTCCGCTTCGTTCGGGCTGCGCATCCCCTGAAAATATTTCACCCCGTTCCAGAATTCGGTAGGGCTGTATTTGCTCAGGTCATGAAGCAGTCCGCGCCACGGAATTCCCGCGCGGAAGCAGTTGACTATCACCTTCCGGCGGTGGCTGTTGATAGTGTGAAGATGTGCGAAAAATCTCTGGATAAAATTCATGTGCAAAAACACTGTCCTTTAATAATTTCTAATGAATATGCTATATCAGAAAATCCGATTTGTCAAGTGGTGTATTGTGTTCAAAATATTCATATAATTTTCCATGAAAAAACTCAACTTTTGTCTAAAATCGGGTTTTTTCATTCCGCCTGATAATTTAATTTGCAATGTGACGAAACATATATTATAATTAATTTGTACAAAAGATAGACATATTTTTTAACGATTCGGATAATTGAGGCTTTTATGACGCAATTGGTGTAATCTTAATTTCGCATAGGCCTCCGTTGTCGCTGAAGCAAATTGTCGTGATGTTCATTCCGGCAGGACAGGGGGATATTTAATGATTATGCACACTATACCTTTTTCCGAATTCGGGCTTTCGGAGCCTGTATTGCAGGCAATAGACGACATCGGCTATGAAGAAGCCACTCCTATACAGACCAGGACAATCCCGCTGCTCATAAGCGGCAGGGATGTAATAGGTCAGTCCCAGACCGGAACGGGAAAGACTGCCGCCTTTGCCATTCCCGCCATAGAGCGGCTGATTGCCGACAAAGAAGCCGGCGTTCAGGTGCTGATTCTTTGCCCCACCCGCGAGCTTGCCATACAGGCGTGCAATGAGATACGCAAACTGACGAGGCACATCCCGTTTATACGCGCAGCCGCCATTTACGGAGGGCAGGATATTGATTATCAGATACGGCAGCTGCATTCCGGCGTTCAGATAGTCGTCGGCACTCCGGGCAGGATCATGGATCACATGCGCCGCCGCACACTTATGCTGAACAGCGTGAAGATTGCCATTCTTGACGAAGCGGACGAAATGCTCTCCATGGGCTTCCGCGAGGACATCGACGAAATTTTTTCGCACATTCCCCGTCAGCGTCAGACCGTGCTCTTTTCGGCAACAATGTCGGAGGAAATCCTCGAGATAACCAATCTCTATATGACCGATCCGACGGTGATACGGGTGATGCGCAAGGAATTGACCGTTGAGGGAATCGACGAGTACTACTACAACATCCCGCACAGCCACAAAATCGAGGCGCTCAGCCGCCTGATGGACGTATACCGTCCCGAACCCGCCATGGTGTTCTGCAACACAAAAAAACAGGTTGATGAGCTTGTAAGCGCAATGCAGCAGCGCGGATATGTTGCCGAAGGACTTCACGGCGACATGAAGCAGCAGGCGCGCGACCATGTGATGAACACATTCCGCAGCGGCAAGGTTGACATTCTGATAGCCACCGACGTAGCCGCCAGGGGAATAGACGTCAGCGGAATCGGCGCGGTATTCAATTACGACATCCCGCAGGACTATGAATATTACGTCCACCGAATCGGCAGAACCGGACGGGCAGGAAAATCCGGTCTTGCCTTCACATTTGTCACCGGCTCCCACGAGATGGCGGAGCTTCGGGGCATCATGAAGTATACCGGCAAGGAGATATCCAACAGTTCGATACCGACCAGCGCGCAGGTGATGGAATGCCGCAGAAAGAGATTTGCCCTCAGTGTCTGCGCAGCAGTGGAGCATGAGGATCTCACCGAATACATTCAGATGGTCGAGCAGCTGTCGGACGAAGGGATTTCACCCGTTGAAATCGCCGCGGCTCTGCTCAGATCAGAGATGACTTCAGGCGGCAAGACCGCCATACCGAGTGAAGCGGACGATTTTGCCTTTGCCGGGCACGAACGCCGCAGGCAGGGAGACAACCGCAGACAGGACGAGCGCAGGGAACGCCGCAAATACGGCAGACTGCGCGGGAATGAACGCAGCAGTCATCCCACATCCAAAATATACATAAACATAGGCAGCAGCGCGGGACTGCTTCCAAAGCACATTGTCGGAACGGTAGCCAACGAGGCCGGGCTCCCCGGCAAATCCATAGGAAGAATCGAGATCAACGAGCGCTATTCCACGTTCGACGTACCGCAGGAGGCTGCCGAATCGGTCATTGAGATTCTGAACAGGACACGCATCATAGGCAGAAAGGTCACGGCAAGGCTTTACACGGAGCAATTCTGAAAGACCCGCAATGAGCAATCAGCTATCAGGGAAATGCTGATTAAGTCAATTCACACACCGCTCAAAGGCATATCCAAAGATTTACAAGTCTTTACATGGAAACGAACTCACAGCGCATTTGTTCTCATGTGAAGACTTTTCTTTTGTTGTTAATTATTCTTTAAATATCCCAAAATAGTATTGCACATACTATAAAAATATTGTAAAATCAGTAAGATAAATGCAAAATCTGAATATCGCAAATACGGAGTTGATAATAAAGGTGGAATTTGACACGTTACAGGAGAGCAGACGAAAGGCAATTTGTTATTATATCTACGCAACCGTCTTTTGCCTGATCACCGCTTTTTTGTTTTGGAAGTGCAGATATGGTTTTGGCAACATTGATGAGGCATTTTTTATCACAACGCCATACAGATTATTACAGGGAGATAAACTGATTCTACACGAATGGCATTTGTCTCAGACGTCATCAGTCCTTCTGATTCCCGCCGTAAAGCTGCAATTAATGCTTTTTGGAAATATGGACGGGGTAATATTGCATTTCAGGTACATTTTCACCGCAGTATGGAGTGCCTTCTCTCTCTTTTTCTTCATCCGCCTGAGGCAATTCTCTGCGATAGGCGCGGCTCTTGCCTCTTATGTCTTTTTGATCTACGCGCCCTTCGGTATTATGGCATTGTCGTATAATTCCATGGGAATCCTGACGCTTACTGCAGCAGCCGTTATCATGACCACAGCCAAAACGCATAGACTGATACAGTATGTTATCTCAGGGATTTTCTATGCTGCGTCGGTTCTGTGCTGTCCTTTTCTTGTAACAATATACATACTGTATTCTGTCGGTCTGGCAGTAATAGCCATGGCTGATAAACACAATCGTAAAATATTTCCGGATTGTGATGTAAAACATCTGTTTAAAATCTGGCTTTGTGAAACTCTCGGAGCAGCACTGTCAGCATTGCCTTTTCTCGTGTATATATTCAGTAATATTTCAATCAGTAAATTGCTTGAGGTTATTCCTCTTATGCTTGATGACCCGGAACATTCGGAATTATCTTTTTTCAGCAAAGCCCGCGGTTTTTCAACAGCCACTATAAAAGAGGCTGGAATATTTATTGCAATAACGATTGTTATTTTCCTGATAGTCAAGCTAAGAAAAAAGCATCAGAAAGCCTGCCTGATAGCAATGTATGTGAATACATGTCTTTATCTAATTTGTGCGTTCTGGATGCATATGTACATTAACCACATAATGTTTCCGCTGAATCTGTTAGGAATCTATTGTGCGCTGAATTATCGCAGCAAAATCACAAGTAAAATGCTGTACGGAATGTATATGCCAGGATTGATTTACACATTTTGCATTTATTATTCCTCGAATCAGCGCTTTTATGTCATATCATCCGCTTCGACAGTATCCATAGCCGCCAGCATAATCTTTATCGTTTTATATACCAAAGAACTTTTCAAAACACAGAAATTCAGCATCATGAAATTCAGCGTCTGCATTTCAAGCGCGCTGATTTCAGTTCTGATGTGCGTGCAGCTGAGTTTGGAGTTGTATTTAAGATATAACAATGTGTTCTGGGATACTTCAATCCACACTCAAACCGAGCTGATCGGCTTCGGACCCGAAAAAGGCATATTGGCTACACCGCAAATGCTCAGTATCTATTCCAATATGTATGAAGATGTTTCGGAAATCGGGTTGGATAAGCAGTTGAATGTATTATTCCTTTCAAAAAACACATGGCTTTATCTTTGCAGTTCAAACAGATCAGCATCTTATTCCGCATGGCTGTCCGGAGTGCGTGAGAACAGCGTCAAGCGTCTGAAGAGATATTATAAGATCAATAAATCAAAAGCGCCGGATATTATCTTTGTGGAGTCACAATACGGAGAATATGTATCGTACTTTACATCAGACGACAGCTGCGTCACCAGAACAGAAAACGGAAATTATATTATAGCTATCAGGCAATTAAAAATAAAAAAAGAAAAGCGCACAGCGCCAATAATGGGAGTCCAGGGGGGCTGACCCTCCTGGCAGGTCAAGGGCAGAGCCCTTGCGGGGCGGTGGGCAGAGCCCCACAAGCTCGGCGGAGCCGAGCGAGTGAGACGCACCGGTAAATAAAACGAGGTCAGGCGAATACCGAAATCGTAAAAATCCAAATCCGTCCTTCCCACGTGTGGAGAAAAAAGCTCCCCACTTCAAAACACCCAAGCCCCGTATTATCGCCTTTTTGCAAATTTTGCAATCGGCTAAAAATAGAAAAAAACAAAGGAGCAAGTAAAAATGATCAAACACATCGTACTCTTCAAACTGAGCGACAACAGCCCTGAGAACTGCGCAAAGACAGCCGAAGTACTT
The DNA here is from genome assembly GCA_900321515.1 of uncultured Eubacteriales bacterium. Taxonomy (GTDB): domain Bacteria; phylum Bacillota; class Clostridia; order Oscillospirales; family Acutalibacteraceae; genus RUG762. The sequence goes on from ONWI01000162.1 coordinate 9,683, forward strand.
CAGTCGATGGACGGCAGGGTAGAACTGCTGCGCGGAATTACCGTCGGCACCGACAATCTTCATTCGCCCCGTTCCTACGACATAGCCCTCGAGGTGCTGCTCGACGACATGGACGCTCTTGAAGCCTATCAGCATGACGACTATCACTGCAACGTCGTCAAGAAGCACATGCATTCCGTCGCATGTGCCAGCGTTGCCATTGATTTTGACATCTGATAATTGACAGTTATATCAACCTATAGTTGACAGTCTTTGCCCAAACATTGATTGACAATTTCCACCGGAATGGTATATACTGGACACATCGCACGGAATTCAGGAGAATTCCACCATACACAGCTTACACGGGCTGTCAATAAATTTTTGTTTTGGAGGACGTTTACTATGTCAGAAGCAAGACTTTTCCATCAGGAAGACTGTAATCTTTCCATGCTCACAGGCAAGACCATAGCCATCATCGGCTACGGCAGCCAGGGTCACGCACATGCCCTCAACCTCAAGGAGTCGGGCTG
>ONWI01000163.1 GCA_900321515.1 uncultured Eubacteriales bacterium
CGTACCGTCGGTTCAGGCGTTGTTACCGCTGTCAACGAGTAATTTTTCAATACAATTGCTCTTCCCGCCTGCAAAGGCAACGTAATTCTATGAATAATGCCGACGGAAGACTGTAATAAGCATTTACTCTCGGAAATCGGTCTGATTTTCAGATAATTATCGTTATATAAATTGAATCCGCGCTCATTATCGAAGAAAGATAGTGTGCGCGGATTTTTTTGTGATCTCACACAATTATATACTTGATATTCAGCGATATATATATTACAATAATCCGGAAGGCGGTATTGCATTAATTGAAAACAGACAATTGTTTGATTTTTATTGACAGTGCGTTTATAAATAATATTTGTATCGTTTATTTGCTGTGAGGTATGAAATGAATAAAAAACAAAAAAATGCTATCGTTATCGCAATGATAAAAATGCTGATTATGGTCTATATTGTGATATTTGTTATTGGAATGGTCAAAATGCTGAACGGCACGCGACCGGAGAAATATCTTCCTGAATTGACAATTATTTTTGTGATGCCCGTAATAGCGTATTTCTTAATTCGTTCCAGAGAAAAATTCAGTTTTCCAATGAGTATTGCCGGACATTCCGTAAAACCGGACTCAACAAGCAGCGCCTTCAAAGGGAGAATAGGAGCTTATATTCTCGACAGTCTGCAATACGCGGTGGTGATAGCCCTCATTATCGGCGGATCGGACATTTTCGCAGCTTATCGCAGCGGAAGTCTCGCTGAATTCGGGCTTAACGGATGGCTTGACGCGATAGGCGCTGTTATGTTGCAGTTCATGGGCTTTTTTGCGGTCTATTTTGCAATGGATTATTTTATTTATGAATTCAAGGCAAAGAAATACCGCGCGCAGCGCAGACGCAAAGAGACACGCAAAAAAGCCTACAAGGATATGATGGAGGTCAAAAACAAAAATGAAGGAGAATGATTTCACATACAGCCGACTTTGGAAAATATACTTTCCGGAAATGCCTGATTTCATCAGCCGATTGGCGGAAACACCGCCCATGCAGCGATTGAAAAAGGTCGGCATGAATTGCGGCTGCGAATATGTCGCACTTCATATGCATGATATGTGCCGAAGATATACACGATTCGAGCACAGTGTGGGAGTTGCTCTGATTGTGTGGAATTTTACCCGCGATGTCAAGCAGACAGTTGCAGGGCTTTTTCACGATATCAGTACGCCTGCTTTTGCGCATGTGGTAGACTTTCTCAACGGCGACCATCTCACACAGGAATCTACCGAGAGCCGGACGGCCGAGATGATAGACGGTTCGCCTGAAATTCAGGAGATACTTAGGGAATTCGGAATTTCCACGGCGGACGTCTGCGACTATCATCTCTATCCGATTGCCGACAATGCCTCCCCGCAGCTTTCGGCTGACAGGCTGGAATACACCTTCGGCAATTTTATCCAATACGGCGTGTGCGGTGTTGACGAAATTGAAAATTTCTACAGAGACCTTTCAGCAGGAACCAACGAACACGCGCAGCCTGAAATAATATTCAAAAGTCCGGATATCGCGGAGCAGTTCGCGCTTGCATCCATGAATTGTTCTTACGTTTATATATCCGATTCAGACAGATTTACCATGCAGTATTTAGCTGAAGTGCTGAAAGATGCTATGCAGGGCGGCATTCTGAAAATGAATGACCTCTATACCACCGAGGAAAAAGTGATCAGAAAGCTCAAGAGATGTCAGATTACTGACAACATCTGGTACACCTACACCAAAATCAAGGGTGTACAGCGCACCCCGGAGCGTTTGAAGAACACATTCTGTGTAAAGGTCAACGCCAAGCGACGTTACCTTGATCCATTTGTGATAGGCAAAGGACGCGTTACGGATTACAGCAAGAAGTATTGGAAGGAAGTCAAAGAATTCCTTGCGGTCAGCTTTGAGGATTGGTTGAGCGAACCGAAAACATTGGAATAATTCATTCAAAAATCAAAAACGGCTGTTCCTTTTTACGGAACAGCCGTTTTTTGATATTACAGAAACCTGTGTCTGATGAAATAATTCATTGTCCAGAACGCGCAGCCGTAGAAGGCAAAGCAC
>ONWI01000260.1 GCA_900321515.1 uncultured Eubacteriales bacterium
CAAATTTATCACCCCTTGTCATTTGTTACATTATACCAAATTATAATATAAATAGCAATAGATTTTAAAAAATAATTATAACAGGTATTTCAAAATGTTTTCTTCATTTGATAAATCTACCTTTTGCACAAAACATCGTTTAGTAATTCATGCAATACATCAAAAAGGCGGCGCTCCCAAGAGTCCGCCGCCAATTACAGCCGAAATATATATTGAGGTAAAATCAAGCAGGTTATGCCGGCAATTTTGCGCGCTGAATGGGAATAACTCAGAATATCCCGCAAACAACGGTCTGATTTCACAAGATCAGCATGAGCATCAATGATTTTTAATTTTATTCATTGCGCCCTTTTCAAGTCTTGACACCTGAGCCTGCGATATTCCGACCTCCTGGGCGACCTCCATCTGGGTCTTGCCGCGCATGAAGCGAAGGGTCAGTATGCGCTTTTCCCTGGGGGAGAGATTTTTTATTTCCTCCTTGAGAAGCATCTCGTCAAGCCAATTGCTGTCATCGTTGTTGTCTCCTATCTGATCCATGACGTAAATGGTGTCGCCTCCGTCGGAATATACAGCCTCATAAAGCGACACGGGTTCGGCAATTGCCTCCAGCGCAAGTACGACGTCCTCCTTAGGGAGCGCAAGTTCCCTTGCGATTTCCTCGACGCCGGGTTCCCTCCCCTGTTCCCCCATAACGCGCTCCTTTATCTGCATGGCTTTGTAGGCAGTATCACGCATGGAACGGCTCACACGCACGCTGTTGTTGTCCCGCAGATAACGCCTTATCTCCCCTATCACCATCGGAACGGCATAAGTCGAAAACTTCACATCCATGTCGGTGTCGAAGTTGTCAATGGCCTTGATAAGCCCTATGCAACCCACCTGAAAGAGATCGTCAAGGTTCTCGCCGCGATTTGCAAAACGCTGTATCACGCTCAGCACCAGACGCAGATTGCCCTTGACCAGCTCGTCGCGGGCATTTTTGTCACCTGCCTGAGATTTTCTGAGCAGCTCCGACTTTTCTTTTTCGCTCAGCAGTTTAAGATTCGCAGTATTTACTCCGCATATTTCCACCTTGTTGAACTGCACAATGCTTCCTCCCGCAATATTTTACATAAAACTATTACAGTTGAAGTATTGGTAATTTAAGCGGAATAATTCACTCCGTGACAAATCCAAATTTATCCGTTGAGAATGAATGTCGCCCCGTTAAGGTATGCGGCAAATATCAGCCAGAGCAAATAGGGGATTTGCAGCAGCGCAGCCGGTTTGCTGATGAACCAGAAACTCACGATCATCTTGATTACCGCGGCAATAAGCACGATTATCCAGAGAAACGCGGCGAGCCGCATATCGAAATAAAAGAAAAGTATGGGCCAGATCAGGTTGATTCCAAGCTGAACAAAATATATCCAGAGCGCGTCGGATCTCGTTCCCACAGGGACATCCGCGGTCAGCACAAGGTATGAAGAAATTCCCATCAGTGCGTAGAGAATCGTCCATGCAACAAAGAACACCCACGAAGGCGGACTGAGCGGCGGCTGAAACAGCTCGCCATAATCGGCGAACTGTCCGGTTATCGCCATGATGAATCCAACGGCTCCCCCTGTTCCCAGCGGAATAAGCAGAGAATAGAGCAGCGGCTTCAGCTTGATGGTCTTGACAAATTTCATAATGCATTGCCTCCCATGCCGACGGAATGAGTCGGCAAAAATATACATGAAAAATATATGATTTTTCAGGAAGGAAAATGCACATTTTGTTATGGCAATAATATATTTAATATTCCGGACAGATTATCCGAGGTATCAATTTTCTTCCAGCATTGCGTAAAGCCCGTCAAGGGAAATAACCTTTACCCCGAGTTCCTCTGCCTTGGTCAGCTTGCTTCCGGGATTCTCGCCAGCAAGCAGATAGGACGTCTTTTTGCTTACGGAACCCGACGCCTTGCCACCGTTGGCTAAGATCAGAGCTTTTGCCTCGTCGCGTGTCATACCCTCGAGCGTGCCGGTAATCACGAAAGTCAGACCGTCCAGTTTGTTTGAGGAAGTATCTTCCCCACCGTTCTGTGCGGTCATATTGACGCCGCAGTCGGCAAGCCTCCGGATAAGTTCTCTGGCGTGAGTTGTCGAGAAGAAATCGACCACAGCCTCTGCCATGATATCGCCGAATCCGTCTATTGAGGCAAAGCTCCCGGCGGACGCTTCCGTGAGCGCCTGCATACTTCCGAATCTTCCCGCAAGGAGACGTGAGGCGGATTCTCCTATATGCCTTATGCCGAGAGCGAATATCAGCTTATAGAGGTCGTTTGACTTTGAACGCTCAATGGCTGCAATCAGATTCCGAGCGGACTTCCTGCCCATCCGTTCAAGCGAAGCCACATCCTCCTCGGTCAGAGAATATATGTCGGCAGGGGATTTTATCTTTTCTGTCGAAATAAGCTGCTCAATAACCGCCGGTCCCATTCCCTCTATGTCCATAGCATCGCGGGAGGCAAAATGAATGATGTTCCTCAGAAGCTGTGCCGGACAGTCCGGATTCAGGCAGCGCAGGGCTGCTTCGTCCTCCAGACGGAATACCTTTTCGCCGCACGAAGGGCAGACCTCCGGAAGCATATACGGCTCGCCGTCCCCGTGTGCCGCCACAGAGACAACCTCCGGGATAATCTCTCCGGCCTTGCGAAGAACAACCGTATCCCCTATGCGTATGTCTTTTTGAGTGATATAATCCTGATTGTGAAGCGAAGCACGGCTCACGGATGTTCCGGCAAGCATCACAGGATCAAACACTCCCGTAGGAGTCAGAACACCTGTGCGTCCCACGGTAATCTCAATATCGCGGAGAACAGTCTGCTTCTGCTCTGGCGGATATTTGAAGGCAACTGCCCACTTGGGGAATTTTGATGTCACTCCCGCCGATTCCCTCAGACTAAGGCTGTTGATTTTAATTACAGCACCGTCAATATCGTATTCAAGAGCACCGCGCTGAGCACCGATTTTCTCAATAGCAGCCGCGACCTCTTCGTACCCCGAAGCAACTGTAAATTCCGGAGATACCGGGAAGCCACACGCCGCAAGGTATTCAAGCGACTGCGAATGACTCTCAAACTCAATTCCTCTCGCCTGCTGCACATTGAATACGAATATGTCAAGCCCTCTGGACGCCGTAATTGAAGCGTCCTTCTGCCTCAGCGAACCGGCGGCGGCATTGCGCGGATTTTTGAATGTTTTGAGTCCGTTTTCCTCCTGACTCTGATTAAGCCCGGCAAAGGTTCTGCGGGGCATATAAACCTCTCCGCGAACCTCCAGGAACTGCGCATCCGTGGTTATCCTGTGCGGAATGGAGGCAATGGTCATCAGGTTTTCCGTAATGTCCTCGCCGACACGTCCATCGCCGCGTGTTGAACCGCGGGTCAGCACGCCTTGTGTGTATTCCAGCGATACCGACAACCCGTCAATCTTTTTTTCCACGACAAATTCCGCTCCCTCGAAATCCCGGCAGAATTGCTCCACCTCCTCCATACTGAATACGTCGCGGAGGCTTTGCATTGTCACGGCATGCTCCACCGAGGCAAATTTGCTGGAAGCCGAACCACCTACCTTGACGGTAGGGGAATTCTCGTCCCGCAGCTCGGGATATTGCTGCTCAAGCTCACGCAGTTCACGCATGAGCGCATCGTATTCGTCGTCCTCAATCTCAGGCGCGTCGGCATTGTAATACGCGTTGCTGTGGTATTCGATAAGCGCCCGGAGATTTTTGATCCGTTCGGTTATTATTTCTGTATCAGGCATAAAATATTCTCCCTTTAGCAGGTAAATTGAAACTTGCATTCACTGTCTCCTACTATTTTACACCATCGCATTCCAAATATCAATTACCTAAAAAATTATTGATATCGTCGTATAGTTCATCGTTTGTATCGACATTAGTGAATGATTCGGGCACTCTGCCCAGGAGCACGGTTTCGGAAACCGTAAAACTGTTTTCCACCTCGGTATACGAAGAACAGCCCGGAATGATCGCCGAAACGCTTACCTTAACGTCGCAGATTATCTGATGCCGGGTCTGATTGATTCCCGCCCCCTCAAATTTACTCCTCAGATTCGAGGTAACATTGCCGTAGAGCTGTATCTTCATTCTGACACTCGGACCCCTGCCTGAGAAAAGGTCAATTCCCGTCAGCGTTCCTATGGGAATAGCGATTTCCCTCTCACAAAAATCGAGCAGCTTTTGCTGGATAGCCTTGGAAATATTCGTCTTGAATCTGTTCATTTCCCTTATGTTGGCGGACATCGAGCTCACCGTCCCGTCGGAAAGAGAATTGATCCTCACCAGATCGCTGTATGAAATATCCTCCTCCGACAGAACTTCCGCCGCCGCCCGGTCAATGGCAATATTGGCTATGTATGCCGCCTGCACCGCAGTCATTTTCCTAAGAATCGGATTAACCCTGTAATTCACCGCCGCAAAAACGATAGCTGCCGCTGTCAGAATAGCAAGAAGCCTGCGTTTAACGCTGCCCTTGCCTGATCTGTGCTTTTGGTACCTCATGCAAATCACCTCTCCCGACATAATATGCCGCAGCTCCAATAAACGACAAAAAGCCGTCTGCTCCTTGCGGAACAAACGACTCTTTCATTTTATAAAGCACGCACTTTCAAGCGAACTATAAATTTTAATGGATTTTCGGAATCATTCCC
>ONWI01000043.1 GCA_900321515.1 uncultured Eubacteriales bacterium
GCATCAGTGCCGTACTTGTAATCAGCGGCGCTGTTGTCGAATTCCTCACCGAACTTACCGCCCTGAGAAGTATAGAAATCTCTGCTCATAGGAGCAAAAACGCTGTAGCAGAGCATGGTCATGAAGTAGGGGCAGGGCTCAACCAGTGTGTAAACCAGAGTGGTGTCGTCGGTAGCCTTCACGCCGACGGTGGAGAAGTCTGTGGTCTTGCCGGTGATGTAATCGTCAGCGCCGACAATAACAGGCTGTATGAGATATTCCAGACCGCCCTTGGCGTCCATCATGTGCTGCATGCCTGCAACAAAGTCGTCAGCCTTGATGTCAGTGAACTTGCGTCCCTGAGAGTCAGTCCATACCAGACCGGACTTGATCTTGAAGGTGTAGGTCAAACCGTCCTCGGAAACCTCATAGCTCTCCGCCAGAGCGGGCTGAAGTCTGTTTTCGAGGTCGTACTCATACAGACCGTCATAGGTATTGACAGCGGCTCTTGTATCGGCCTGACGGGAAGTTGCGAGAACATCCCATGTCTTGGGGTCGGAAGTGTAGGAATAGCCGTATTCATCGGTGAGGGTGTAGCCCTTCTCGGTGAGATAATCTTTGGCAGCCTGCTCGTAAGTGCCTGTGCCGACCTTCTCAGCATAGATCTTCTTCAGAGCATCTCTGTCTTCCGATGTGATGAAATCGGTAGCGACAATCGCCTGATGGAATCTGTCCTCGTCATTGCCCCAGAGACAGGGTGTAACGGAATAGGGAGCAGCGTGGCTGACGCCATATGTGCCGCCTCTGGAATAGATGGGGAACATAACGGCCGCTTCCATCAGCTTAGCCTCAGCGATAGCCTCTTTGGCATATCTGAGGCTGACGTTTGTTTTTTCCTTGCTGGCATCCTGATAAAGCTCGTAGAACTCGCCAAGCTGATCTTTGTAAAGGTTAGAAGACTGCTCTTCATAATCCATCTTTTGGATCTCATCAGTCAGTTCAGCGGACTTTTCTCCACCCTTCTCGCCGCAGGCTGCAAGTGACGAAACAAGCAGAGCGACTGCGAGAAGAATGCTTAAGAAACGCGATGATTTCTTCATTTTGTTTTCCTCCAATTAAAAATAAAATTGAATCTATAACGTGGGGAAGATTCTCGGTCAAAATGCCGACCCGCGCTATCAATCGTTAAACATTATAGTACCATTTAACAGTTTAGTCAAGAGTTTTATATATTTAATTTCAGATTTTTGATTTTTTTTGTTAAAGTAATTGCATTGAGCGGTTTCAGCCTCATAAAATTCTTACACATCGCTCATAAAATGCTCAATTTTACAATACAATGTAGCGTAATGTATCAATTTTTTCATTCAAAAATGGTTCATAAAGAAATAATTTTAAGTGAATTATTCCAGCAAAAAGTGTTTTTTTACGCTTTAAACCGGTAAATATTCTCAGATTTCCGTCTGAAATTTCCTGTTGTAAAAAAATGTTGATACCACACAAACAAAAGCTGATACCATAACAGTATCAGCTTTAATAATAAAAATCCGTTTTATAAAAATAAATGTCGCTTAATTTTTTTACACATAATACTCGTCAACCAATGATTTTCCCTTTCACACTGTCCTCAGTCGTCAAATTCGTCCCATGATGAGCCGCCGTCGAAGGAATGGTTGTAAACGGTGAAGGCTTTGAGCGAATTCTTTTTATATTCCGAAATGTCTGTTTTGATGTAATCCTTGTATTTGAAACCGTTCGGAATGACATACGCGCCATAGACATAGATAATTCTGCCAGCCACTCTGTCAATCAGAGCATACTCATAGGTGGAGTCAAAACCGTCGTTTGTGATGTAGGCGGGATATTGGTAGGAATTGGCATCATAGAGAATATTATTGGTAAATGTCTGCCCGTCGTAGTGGGTTATGGTGAAGGAGATTTTGCCGAGACGTTCCTCTTCGGCAGCGATCTGCTGCTCGTCACAGCGGTATTCCAGGATGATATATCCGTCGGTGTCAAACACACCTTCCCCCATGGAAGATTCAAAGAGAATCACTCTGTCATTTTCCACTGTATCGGGAAATACGGAAAGATTGCTGTCAAGATCGCCGCGGTATTTCCTGATATAATACGACTTGTCGTAATTCTCCGCGCCGCTGATTTTTTGAGGAAAACAGCCGGCAAGCGAAAATGTCAAAGCGATTGCCGCCGCAGCGGCAGCAAATTTTTTCAACGAAATTCTCATAAATTACCACCTCATTCATTTGACAGAATTATATCATAATATTTATCCATAGTCAACCGTTATTTATCGAAATTCGATTAATTTATTTTGAATAACATAAAATCCCGTAAAAAGCAAAAGCCATTCACGGGATATTTACATTTTCCAAGAGCGACAGCCCTTGCGATTTTATTCACTATTATTTTGCGGAGGCTCGGATGCTAAGTAACTGTGCTTTAGCTCGTCAGAATGCCGAAGGACACTTTATTTTTTGGTAATAAACGACTGATTAAATTCTGCACAGTTGCTAATTCTTTAGGCTCTGTAAGGGCGCGGGAATCCTTCCGCCGCGGGAGATGAATTTGAGGGGAGAATAGCGATTCACGTCCATAATCGGCGCGCTGCCGAAGAGTCCGCCGAATTCCATATCCTCGCCCGGCTTCTTGCCGATAGCAGGAATGAGGCGGATTGCGGTTGTCTTGCTGTTGACCATGCCGATTGCCGCTTCGTCGGCTAAAATGGCGGAGATGATCTCGGCGGGTGTATCGCCCGGAATGGCAATCATATCGAGACCGACGGAACAGACAGCGGTCATGGCTTCCAGCTTGGTGAGCGAAAGCGCGCCGCAGCGAGCCGCGTCAATCATTCCCGCGTCCTCCGAAACAGGAATGAATGCGCCGGACAGTCCGCCAACATGCGAACTTGCCATCACGCCGCCCTTCTTGACGGCGTCATTCAGCAGTGCGAGACAAGCGGTTGTACCGTGCGCACCGCAGGATTCCAGACCCATTTCTTCGAGGATATGCGCCACCGAATCGCCCACAGCCGGAGTAGGGGCGAGCGAAAGGTCAACTATGCCGAACGGCACACACAGACGGCGCGAAGCCTCCTGCGCGACAAGCTGTCCCATTCGGGTGATTTTGAACGCGGTGCGCTTTACAATATCGGCAACCTCGGTAATGTTCGCGTCGGGGACCTTTGCAAGCGCGGCGCGGACAACGCCCGGACCGCTAACGCCTACGTTCACAACGCAGTCGGGTTCGCCGACCCCGTGGAACGCGCCTGCCATGAAGGGATTGTCCTCCGGCGCATTGCAGAAGATAACCAGCTTCGCAGCTCCGAAACAATTGTTGTCGGCGGTCTTTTCAGCACATTCACGAACAATATGTCCCATTTTGGCAACCGCATCCATATTTATGCCCGCCTTGGTGGAGCCGATATTGACCGAAGAACAGACCCTTTCGGTCTCGGCAAGCGCCTGAGGTATGCTCTCGATAAGCGCATAATCGCCGGGTCCGAAGCCCTTGTGTACCAGTGCGGAATAGCCGCCGAGGAAATTCACGCCCACCTGCTTTGCTGCGCGGTCCAGTGCATGGGCGATCTTCACCGGATTCTTGTCGGGACAAGCCGCCGCCACCATAGCTGCGGGCGTGACAGATATGCGCTTATTGATGATCGGTATGCCGTACTCAGCTTCTATTTCCTCGCCGGTCTTTACCAGATTGCCGGCATAGCGGCAAATTTTGTCGTATATCTTATCGCACATTTTGTCGATATCACTGTCGGCGCAGTCAAGCAGGCTTATGCCCATAGTGATAGTGCGGATATCCAGATTTTCATCCTGGATCATGTGTATGGTTTCAAGAATATCTTTGGTATTAAGCATGTTTCTGACTCCCGACGATTAATTATATTCTGTGCATGGAATTGAAAATATCCTCATGCATGATATGCACTGAGAGCGCGTTCTGTTTGCCGTATTCTCCGAGCTCATCCTTAATCCGGGAGAACGGCGCGTTGGATTCGGAAATGTCAGCCAGCATTATCATTGCAAAAAGATCCTGCATTATGGACTGACTGACCTCCATGATATTTACGTTGTATTTGACGCATATATTGGAAACACCTGCCAGAATGCCCACCATATCCTTGCCTATAACTGTGATTACTGCTCTCATAATATTTCTTCCTTCCGTTAATTATATAGTATTGCTAGTCGATGAATACGTCCTCGTCCTCCTGCTTGTCTATCATGCCTTCAGGAATAATATCATCCGTTATCACATTCGGGTGAAGTATCTTCGCCATTCGCCACGCGCCCTTGATAACGCCCTGATATTGATCGTCAAAAACCTTCATATCCATCGCATATACCCTGAAATTATCCAGCGCCGGGATACCGACCAGACTGCTTTTTGCGCGCAGACGCATCTCAACTCCGGCAGGAGCGATAATCACATCCGGGTCGCTTCGCATGAGATCGGACAGCGCGTACTCCCCCTCGGCGGAATCCTTTGCCACATTGAAGCCGCCCACGAGTTCAAGTATCGCAGAAACCAGCGTGTCGCCTGTGGCAAAAGTGTTCAGATCGCTGGTAAGTATGACGCATGTATTCCACGGCTCTTCGACCTCAACCAAACGGGAAATGTCGTCAAGCTGCGCGAAGATATCGTTGGCTATGTCGCAGCCTTTGTTGTACCCCGTATTACCGCCCTTAAAACAGGCTCCAAGCGCCCCGTACATTTCCACCATGGAAGCCCTGCCCTTGGCTCTGGGAATAATTACAACAGGAATTTCCTTTGCCTGTATGTCCTCTACGGATTTTGTCGGCATAGTATCGTCGGCGATCACCAGATCCACCTTATTGCCCACCAAAAGGTCAACAGAAGGATTATCTGGCGTGCCGCAGGCCTTGAGGTCGTCCGCCTCCTTATAGTCACAGTTGGCTGTGCGCCCAAAAAGCTGATTCTGATAGCCCATCGCGTATATGATGCCGACAAGGGTGCTGGAATAACACACAACCTTGGACGGCTGACCGACAAACCTGACGCCCCCCACCTCTACAGGATAATTGGGCGTATTGTCCTTATCATCCCCGTCGTCTCCGCATCCCGCAAGCGGAAGCATCGTAAACAGCATTAATATTGCGGCAAGAAGCGCCGTCGCTTTCCTTTTCAATCTATCAGGCACCTCCTGCGGTTACTCAGCCTTTTTTTGACTTGGCAGTTGTCTTTGACGCCTTTGTATCCTTGGTTGTCTTTTCGGTCTTGTCGGAGGCTTTGGCTGTGGTCGAAGTCGAATCGGTCGGTGTGACCTCTTCCTCCTGAGCCTCCTTGCGCGAGGCTATAGCGGAATAAATGCGGTCCAGCGCGGTTTGAAGCTGAGGATCGCTCTCATCGGACAGCAGATAGCGGTTGGCTTTCTGATACGAAGTCAGTCCGACCTCGAACTGCGGCACAACCTTGCCATCGGAGATTACTCCGCCAAGATCGTCCGACCATCTGCCCGTGGTAACCCTGACGGCGCAGCCGTTGCTGAGCCGGAAAAGCTCCTGTACGGTATCGTGTCCGGCGGTCTTGGTGCCAATGCTCTCAGCGGCGCCGTAATTCATCATTACAGCCGAAAAAAGCTCCGCGGCGCCGTCTGTGCCATCGTTGATCAGGACCTCCATGGGCAGGTCGATAAACTGCGTGTCGGAGGTGTATTTTATGGAGGAATTGCCGTCCTTGCCGGTAACGCTCATCAGCTTTCCGGCGGGAAGCAGGGTGTCAAGTATCTCACAGGCATACTGATAATTGTTACTCGCGTTGTCGCGCAGATCAATGATCAGTCCGGTTATATTCTGATTCCGGAGCTTGTTGAGCGCGCTGTTGAACTGATCGGGAGTCTTTGCGTTGAATTCATATATCTTGATGACGCCTATGCTCTCCCCCGTCACCCGCTGGACGACGGACTTTGTCTCGAATTTCGACCTGGTCAGCTCATACGCCGATTTCTTCCCGCCGCGGCTGAGTACGACAGATACCTTTGGCGAAGCCTCGCTTATCATAAGAATCGCCTTGTCATATCCGACGGTCAGCACATCCTTGTTTTCGACGCTGACGATAATATCCCCCGCCTTGATGCCCGCCTTGTCAGCCGGAGAACCTTTATAGACCACATTGACAAGAATATAACCGTCTGTGGAACGATCAACATCCATCCCCAGTCCGAATGTGTAACCGAGACTTTCATTTACATTGAGCTGATATTCGTCAGCCGAAAGATATTTGCTGTACGGATCGTCAAGACCCAGCACATATCCCTGAGAAATATTTTTCTGCAAATAATTCTCAGAAATATCGCCGTAATAATTCTGTCTGACAGTCATATCTATTTCGGAAAGCACCTTGTACATATTCTGGCGCTCGGTTACCGAACTCATGCGGCTGTCAAATACCCTGATAGCCGCGGTATATGTAATTACCACAGCAAAGGCGGCAACTATGGCTGCTATTGATACCGCCACGCCAAGGGATATTTTTTTGTTCATCTGAATAAGCACCTCTTTCACGGTTGATTGCGAATAAGCCCGATTTTCTGTCATGCAACAGACTTTTTCTATAATCATACCACATACCGCGCCGATAATAAACACCTTTTTTATAAATATTTTTATTTTTTTAAAAAAAGAACGCCCGCAGATCTGTGACAGTACAGCTCTGCGGGCCGGTATTCATTCAGACTATAAGTTTATTATAAGTAGTTGATCGGGTTGACGGCAGTGCCGTTGATGCGTATCTCAAAATGGAGATGAGGTCCTGTAGAACGTCCGGTTGAACCAACCTTGCCGATCTGCTGGCCTTTGGTGACAGACTGACCCACGCTGACCATACGCTTGCTCATGTGACCGTAGACGGTCATCTTTCCTCCGCCGTGATCGAGAATGACATAATTTCCGTATCCGCCGGCATTGTAGGCACTTGTGACCACTGAACCGCCGTTTGACGCGGCAATCTTTGCTCCCGACGGAGCGCCGATGTCGATGCCTCTGTGGTAGCTGCTGACCTTCCTGCCGTTCAGGGTGTATGTTCTCGGACCGTAGGGAGAGGTAATGCGCTTGTATCCCGGAGTCGGCCAGCCGAACGAACCGCCGTAGTACTCGGTATTCTGTGAATTTGCGGTATTTTTGCTGATAAGCGCGTCAAGAGCCGCTCTTGCCTTTGCCATTTCAAGGTCAATCTCCGCCTGCTTTTTCTTGTAAGCTTCCTCGTCGGCCTTGATCTGCTTCATCAGCGCCTCGGCTTCCTTCTGCTGAGCGTCAAGCTCGGTCTTCTTCTTGGCAAGCTCGGCCTTCTGAGCGTCTATCTCCTTCTTGTGAGCCTCAACCTGGGCTTTTTTATCCTGATAGCCCTGCTTGTCGTTAACCAGCTCGTCTATCAACCCCTGATCGTACTTGGCCATAGCTTCAAGGTAAACGGTGTTTGAGATAAATTCTTCCATGCCGTCGGAACAGAGTATTACCTCCAGACCGCCTGTTATATCACCGGAAATATAGATAGCTCTCATTCGCTCCTTGAATTTTTCCTTGCTGTCCTCTATTTCCTGTTCCTTGGCCGCGATCTCTTCTTCTATCTCCTTGATTTCGGCATTGGCGGCAGATATCTGATTATTAACCGTGCTGATCTGCGTCTGGAGATTTTCCACCAGTTCGTTGACCAGATCGAGCTGATCCTGCGCGGCCGCCTTGCTCTTTTTGAGACTTTTGAGCTTGGAAGATATGTTCTTCTGCTGGCTCTCAAGCTGGGACTGTTTTTTCTGAAGATCCGCCTTGGTTGCCGCCGACGCGGTCACGCCAATCTGCGTGCCGGCAGGGGCAAGCTCTACAGCCAGAGCCATTGCCGACATAAAAAGAATAACACACACTATTACCTTGGCAATTGAAAATTTTGTAGTTCTTTGAATTGCGGTTGAATCATTCATCATTGAGACCTCCGTCATTTCTAAGATATTTTCTGATCGAAACGAGACTGCCAATAGCTCCGGAGAGCACACCGCTGCCGATAAAGGCTAAAAGCAGGTTTAACAGCATGGACGAATACGGCAGCACGCCAGTCGCAAGGACATCGGTAATGGAAGACGCTGCCGCCGAATAAATGTAAGAGACAAGTCCGAAGGAAATAAGACCCGCAATAAGTCCTATAACAATGCCCTCCACCAGGAACGGCATGCGTATGAACCAGTCGGTAGCACCGACGGACTTCATTATGGATATTTCAAGCTTTCGTACATACATAGTCAGCTTGATGGTGTTTGTTATGATAAAGAGAGATACCACAAGCAGCAGTCCCACTATCCAGGCGCCGACCACCGTAACGGTCTGATTGATTCCCATAAGCTTCTGGGCATATTCGCGGTTATCCCTGACGGTGTATACTTCGGGGAGATTTTTAAGCTGCTGCACCGTGGTTTCGTAACGTGTGGGATCCCTGAAGCCGACCTTGAAAGCGTCCGGAAGAATATTCGCCGTGTCGCCCAGTGTATCAATTATTTTGAGCTTCTCGTCAAATCTGTCCATCAGTGAGGAAAAGCCCTTTTCCTTGGGAATGAACTCAATGTTGTCCGGGTCCACATTGTCCACCGAAAGAATCTTTTTCTGCACATCCGCGACGGTCAGAGTCGCATCGCTTCCGCTCACGGTGTCGTTAAGGAACACCATGACGACATTCTTGTCCTCGAAAAGCCGCATTATGTGAGTAATATTGACCGAAACCAGCACCGCGCTGCCCATAAGCACCAGACAGCATACCAGCACGCCGATGGACGCAAAGGTCATCAGACGGTTGGCCCATGCGTTGCGCAGGCCTTCACGGACAAGGTACTTGAAATTATTAAACATAATAATCGACCTCCGGTCCGCTGTCAGCCACAAGCTCGCCGTTCTGAATCTCAACAATACGGCGGCGGAACTTTCTGACAAGGGCGTGCTCATGAGTGACCATGAGAATGGTGGTGCCGTTGTTGCGGTTGATCTGATTGAGCATATCCACTATTTCAAAGCTCATGCGCGGGTCCACGTTGCCTGTAGGCTCGTCCGCTATGATAAGCGCGGGGTTGTTGATGAGAGCGCGGGCAAGTCCGACGCGCTGCTGCTCACCGCCCGAAAGTTCATTGGGATAGCACTTGGCCTTGTCGGCGAGTCCGACATGGCTCAGCACATAAGGCACCTTTTTGCGTATAGCCTTGGTGCTGGCGCCGGTTACGCGCATGGCAAAGGCAACATTGTCAAACACAGTCATTTTGGGTATCAGACGGAAGTCCTGGAACACCATGCCCAGCGTGCGTCTGTAATAGGGAATGTCCCTGTGCCGCAGGGTGGAAAGGCGGGTATTGTTGACAATAACCTCGCCGCTGTTCGGAGTTTCCTCTCTCATAAGTATTTTGAGCAGAGTGGATTTGCCCGCTCCGGAAGAACCCACTATAAACACAAATTCGCCCTCGTTGACTCTCAGATTGAGGTCGCGCAGAGCTTTGGTACCGTTGTCATAGGTTTTGTAAACATTGCGGAATTCAATCAATCTGACTTGTTCACTCCTTAAATCACATGCAAATCACAAACGTTTCATATCACAAACACACTCCGTGAGTGCACAAAAGCAAGCCGGCAAAATATCAATCTTACCAACGTTGCAACTTAACCATATCAATTATAAAAGATTCTGAGCAGATAAGTGTTACATAATTGTAACGATTATGTATAAATCAAAAGTTACATCAAAATCTCACATAGCAGGCAAAGTAAAAAAATCCAAATAATCAAGCGTTTGTACAATAAAAATGTAGACTATTCGGGCTGCATAATATAATTATATAACAATCTTTTTAGAAATCTGAAACATTTTAAAAACTTTTAATTAACAATCCAATCTCATATCTTTATTTTTTCAGGGAGTTGTGATAGAATATCTTTCACTGACAGAATAGAAAACAAGGAGTGACCAACTTGACAGACATACAATTGCCGGGAAGGAACGACGTCTGCTGGTGCGGCAGCGGCAAAAAATACAAAAAGTGCCACATGGATTTTGACCGAAAACTGCACGAACTGGAGCTTGCGGGAGCCGAGGTTCCGCCCCATTCGCTGCTCAAGACTTCGGAACAGCTCGCCGGCATACGCGAGAGCGCCAAAATAAACATAGCTGTGCTGGATTATGTGGCGGAGCACATCCGCGCCGGCATAACCACCGAGGAAATAGACAAGTGGGTATATGAACAGACCGTGCTTCGCGGCGGCATTCCCGCGCCGCTGGATTACGAGGGGTATCCCAAGAGCGCCTGCACGTCTATCGACGAAGTGGTGTGCCATGGCATTCCATCACCTGACAGAGTGCTTAAGGACGGCGACATAATCAATGTGGACTGTTCGACTATACTTAACGGATATTTCTCCGACTCATCGAGAATGTTCTGCATAGGCGAGGTTTCGCCCGAAAAAAAGCGCCTGGTCGAAGTGGCAAGACAGAGCCTTGACGTGGGTCTTGAAAAAGTTAAGCCATGGGGATATCTCGGCGACATGGGCGACGCGATCAATCAATTCATAATGAGCAACGGCTACAGCGTAGTGCACGACATAGGCGGGCACGGCATAGGTCTGGAATTCCACGAGGAACCGTGGGTGAGCTATGTCTCAAAACCGGGCACCGAAATGATGATGGTCCCAGGGCTGGTCTTCACCATAGAGCCAATGATAAACATGGGCAGCTTCGAGGTATTTCAGGACGAAGAAGACGGCTGGACCATCTACACTCAGGACGGCAAGCCGTCGGCTCAGTGGGAAATTCAGATTGCCGTCACCGAAGACGGGTACGAAATTCTCGCATATTGATTTCATATGAAAAGCACTCCGAAGATTTCATCAGAAATCCGGAGTGCTTTTTAAGAGCCTGATTAAACCGCTGCGCACGGCGTGAATTGAGTCAGGAGCTGTGCAGAATTTAATCAGTCGTTTATTGCCGAAAAATAAAGCGTCCTTGGGCATTCTAACGAGCTAAATGTATTAATTATTTCTGCACAGTTGCTTAATCAGCGTTTCCAATCACGCTTCCTTTTTGATTTTGAAAACCAGTCTGAGAATGGGTGCGAGCGCCTTCGGACTTCTTACAACAACGATCTTCATAAGTATTACCTCCGCATAGTGATGTATTGTGCAACGCGTTTCCGGCGGTTCTTTCGCCGTCCTGCATTATCATAATACTCAGCCAAGAGGTTTTGGTGACGGTTTTATTTCAGAGCCTGCTCAGAATTTCTCCGCACGCGCCGATATACGTCAGCCGGCTCTTACACTGTCGGAAAATTCCTTCGGCAGGGAGTACTGCACATTGTGTCCGCAGCCATCAATGAGATACATTTCCTTTTTTGGGCGCAGTAATGCTGTCGCAATAATTCTTCACCGAATCCACGGGACAAATCCAGTCGTCCGAGCCAGAGATGAAATACACCGGCACGGCGTACTCCATGCCGTAATTATCCGCGTTGAATTGTTTGGTGTAATCAAAGAGCGGCTTATTGACCGCAAAATAATCTTCCATGCTGCCGATCTGCTTTAAAAACCATCTGAAATCGTCCATTCCGTAATAGGGAGAGAATAACGCGTACCACACGGAATTCTCGCTCACCTTTTCCGTATGATATTTCGACACCTCGCTCCGAACCGCCATCAGATTTACGAGAGTGTGATCGTCGGCATACCGTTGATAAGCAGCTTCAAGCGCGGAAAGATCGTCGCCTGCCGCTTGCGCCCTATTCAGAGCATCCTTATAGCTGTACATATCGCTCTTTTCCAACGACACGACCTGCGCCACGGATACATAATCCGACACTTTTTCAGGATGGGAAAGGACATATCTGCTGCCAAGAATCGTGCCGTAGGAATGTCCCATGATTATAAACCGCCTTTCTGCGAAAGGCACCGATGAGGTTATGAAACGAGTCAACGGAGCATTCGCTAAAGAATCAAATGCGCTATAATGATAACCGTAGGTAGTCGGCATACTACAGAAACCGTGGAGGTGAGTGGCGGGGCTGTATAGCGGCAACCCCGCATGATTATATGGTTCGACTGTCCGTAAAGGCATCAATGAATGGCGCATACCGTAGCCCGTAAACTTATCTCTTCCGAAGTTGACTCGATTTCGCCGGACAGTCAGTCCCTGCCGACCCTGCAAATAA